>JAUVJM010000070.1 GCA_030596585.1 bacterium | reverse complement strand
GGAACCTGTTTTATGCAAACAATTATATTCATTTTTTATGCTTGATACTTATATACTCAGGTTTTGTATTCTGGATTCCCGTTTTCACGGGAATGACAAATATTCCTTAATTCCCAATTCGTAATTCTTAATTCGTAATTGCTTTTTTAGATGCGGCTTCTTTTACCAAATTAAGCGCGATAATGTTTCGCTGAATTTGGTTTGTCCCTTCGTAAATCTGGGTTATCTTGGCATCCCTCATCATTTTCTCAATGGGGTAATCTTTCATATAGCCGTATCCGCCGAAGATCTGGACCGCGTTAATTGTGACCTGCATACATACGTCGGAAGCGAAAAGCTTGCTCATGGCTGATTCCTTCGCGATGTTTTTTGCTCCGCTGTCAGTCATTCTCGCCGTGGCATAAACGAGGGCGCGCGCCGCTTCGGTTTGTGTAGCCATGTCAGCCAGCATGTGCTGGATACCCTGGAAGGAGGAAATTTTCTGTCCAAATTGAACCCTGTCTCTGGCATAATCCACAGCGAGGTCAAGAGCTCCCTGTGCTATCCCTACTGCTTGGGCTCCAATACCAGGCCTTGAAGCATCAAATGTCTTCATTGCCACGATGAATCCTATCCCCTCTTTTCCGAGAATGTTCTCAGCGGGGATCTCACAATCCTGAAAGACAAGTTCTCTTGTAGCCGAGGAGCGGATACCCAGTTTTTTTTCTTTCTTCCCGAAGGTGAAACCGGGCGTGTCTTTTTCGACAATCAGCGCACTTGCTCCTCTACTGCCTTTCTTTCTGTTGGTCATTGCTATAATCGTGTAGATTTCAGCTTCCCCGCCGTTGGTTATCCACTGTTTCGTTCCGTTAATTATGTATTTATCTCCTTTTCGGATTGCTGTGGTCTCGATGCCGGCGGCGTCGGAACCCGCGTTGGCTTCCGTTAGTCCGAATGCGGCCAACTTCTCGCCTCTGGCTATAGCCGGGAGATATTTCTGCTTCTGCTCCTCAGTGCCGAATAGTAGAATCGGGAAGCTCCCGAGCGCGGTTGCGGCATAGCTCACTGCAACTCCACTGCATGCTTTGCTAAGTTCCTCGGTTACAATGCACAAATCAAGTACTTTGCCTCCCAGCCCGCCGTATTCCTCGGGAATGAAAACCGCGAAAAGGTCTGCTTTTGCTATCTCTCTTATTATTTCCCAGGGAAATTCTTCCTTCTCGTCAAGTTCTGCGGCGGCTGGAGCTATCTTTTCCTGTGCAATACGCCTTGCAAGATCCTTTATCATTTCTTGTTCTTCAGTGAGAAAATAATCCATGTTTTCTCCCTCTAAATACTCCGTGTAAATATTCAGTGAACCGTGTCGTCGACATGTCATTCTGAGGAGCATTAGCGACGAAGAATCTCTATAGATTCTTCGCTATCGCTCAGAATGACAACAGGCAGTGTCTGTCTTTTGCTGTTTGCAAATGTACTCCCACGCGTCCTGCGCGGCAGCTTTTTCCGCTTCTTTCTTACTTGTTCCCCTCCCTTTGCCCCAGACGGTGTTTTTGAAACTCACGCTGACTTCAAAAGATTTCTTGTGTTCAGGTCCGTCAGTAGAGACAACGTGGTAATCGGGAATGAATCCGTGCTCGGATTGCACGTACTCTTGCAGCAAACACTTGTGGTCTCTGCCCTGCCGTTTCCCGTCGACGGTTTCAATTTCGGCTCTGAGCTGGTTCAGGAGGAATTGCCGGCATTCAGGGAGACCGCTGTCAAGGTAGATTGCGGCGACAAGTGCTTCGAAAGCGTTGGCGAGGAGAGAAGGTCTCGTTCTTCCTCCACCGGCATCTTCTCCCTTACCCAGCAGTAGATATTCTCCTACTTGCAGTTCTGCGGCTCTTTTGGCAAGGATCGGTTTGCTGACGACTACGGCTTTGATTGTTGAAAGTTTTCCCTCGGAATAGTCCGGAAACTGCTGGTATAGGTACTCATTTACTATCATTGCGATGATTGAGTCTCCAAAAAACTCTAACTTTTCGTTGTCGGTCCCGCCCGATTCGTGAACGAACGATTTATGAGTCAGTGCGTGGTTAAGAAGTTTGGGATTCCGGAACGAATAGTTGATTTTTTCTTCCAGCTTATGGCTTAGAGTTTTATTTGTCATACTTCTTAAGAATCAGTGCGGCGTTGTGCCCGCCAAATCCGAGTGAATTGGACATGGCAACTTTTATTTCTCTCTTTATGGCAGTGTTGGGAACGTAATTCAAATCGCAGTCGGGGTCGGGATACTCATAGTTTACAGTCGGATGGACTATACCCTCTTGAATAGCCATGACGCATGCGGCAAGTTCCACCGCACCTGATGCCCCGAGCAAGTGTCCGGTCATCGATTTTGTCGAATTGACACATAGCTTGTATGCGTGATCGCCGAAGACGCTTTTTATAGCCGTAGTTTCGAGCTTGTCGTTGAGAGGAGTTGATGTCCCGTGTGAATTGATATAGTCCACGTCCTCCGGGTTCAATCCGGCATCTGAAAGAGCACATTGCATTGCCCTTGCCGCTCCTTCGCCTTCGGGAGCCGGAGCCGTTATATGATACGCATCTCCGGTCATTCCAAATCCAACGATCTCGGCATATATCCTGGCATTTCTATCAAGTGCATGCTGGAGGCTGTCCAGGACTAAAATCCCGGCTCCCTCCGACATAATAAATCCGTCACGTTCTCTGTCGAATGGTCTGCTTGCTTTTTCCGGTTCGTCATTTCTTGTGGACAATGCTTTCATGGAACAGAATCCGGCCAGTGCTAAAGGAGTTACTGCGGCTTCAGTCCCTCCCGTAACCATTACATCAGCATCTCCATACTGAAGTATGCGGAGCGAATCCCCGATTGCATGTGCCCCGCTGGCACAGGCAGTAACCGCGCACGAATTTGGTCCTTTTAATCCGAACCTTATGGCAATCTGCCCTGAAGCCATATCGGAAATTAGCATGGGAATGAAGTAGGGAGATATTCGGCGCGGGCCTGACTTCAGCAGAATGTCGTGCTGTTTCTGAATGATTGATATTCCACCGATTCCCGACCCGACAAGAACTCCGATTCTGTTAAGGTTTTCTTTGTCGGGTTCAATCCCTGAGTCGGCAAAAGCTTCGATTGCAGAGACCAGAGCAATCTGGGTGAATCTGTCCATGCGTTTCAGTTCTTTAGGCTGTATCCACTTCAAAGGCTCGAAATCCTTAATCAGACCGGCTATCTGAGAACTGAATCTGGATGCGTCAAAGCTGTCTATTTCGGCAACACCTCCCCTGCCTTCCTTGAGAGAATTCCAGAAGGCTTCCTTGGAGTTACCTATGGGAGTAACTACTCCTATGCCAGTAATGACGACCCGATTTTTCAAGATACTCCTCGCTTTGCCTGCCCCGAAAACATAAATATTCGGTGAATTGTGTAAACCTTTACTGTTCCCAAAAACTTTACTCTTCGAGCCTGTCGAGAACCCATCTTTCCGACTCTGCTCGAAACAGGCTTCTCGATGCGCTTCCGCTTACTCGAAGAATAAACAGTTTAGTGTTCGAGCTTGTCGAGAACTGAGCATTTATGAAACACGGTTGTTCGGGAACTCCAGTGCTCTTTTACTTAGACTGAACATGGTCTTCGACATACTCAATTGCCTGCCCGACCGTGGTGATTTTCTCTGCATCTTCATCCGGAATTTCGAGATCGAACTCTTCTTCAAGAGCCATAACCAGCTCAACGGTATCCAGTGAATCTGCTCCCAGGTCATCAATGAACGAAGCTTCCGGCATTACCTGCTCCGAGCCAACCCCGAGCTGTTCGACTATAATCTTTTTTACTCTTTCATCCAATGCCATTGTTTCTTTTCACCTCCCTTAAAATACAGTGATCAGTTGTCAGTGACCAGTGATTAGCGAAGCAAGCTCTGCAACTACAATCGTAGTTGCCCGATTCATCGGGCTTTCCCAAATTCCGATGCTATAAAATAAGTCCTAAGCCGTAAGCTTCTTTCACAACCCATAAAGGATCTCATTTTCTTATAGCTTATAGCTCGCTACATGACCATGCCGCCGTCCGTATTTATCACCTGTCCCGTAACATACGATGACAGGTCGGAAACAAGAAACAAAACTGCATTCGCTACTTCTTCAGGCTTTCCCCATCTGTTCAGCGGAATAGCGGCAAGCATTTTGCTTTTTGCTTCCTCCGGCAATTTTTCCGTCATCTGTGTGGCGATGAAACCGGGTGCGACTGCGTTGACCCGGATATGCCACGGAGCTAACTCTCTCGCAACCGACCTTGTCAATCCGAGGATTCCGGCTTTAGATGCTGCATAGTTCGCCTGCCCGGGATTTCCTACAAGACCGATGACGGAAGCGATGTTTACAATACACCCGTCTTTTTGCTTCATCATGCGTTTTGCCGCCGACTTGGTCCAGTTAAATGTCCCTGTCAGGTTGATATTCAGAACCTGTTCCCAGTCCGAGTTTTTCATTCTTACCAGGAGAGCGTCTCTCGTTATCCCGGCATTGTTAACAAGTATATCCAGGCGCTCGAATTTGTCAAGGCAAAGTTTGAGCCCTTTCTCAATTTCCTCAAAGTCAGTAACGTCACAGGTTAAGGCTAAGCTTTTTCTCCCGAGCGCTTCCACTTCTCTTGCAGTTTCCTTGACCTTGCTTTCGTTTATGTCGGAAATGATGACATCAGCTCCCTCTTCGGCAAAACATAGCGCAATAGCTTTCCCGATTCCCTGCGCTGCCCCTGTAACCAGAGCGATTTTGTTTTTTAGAAGCATGGCCCCTCCCCCTTTTTGCCTATTACTTGTCATTCCCGTCCCGTATCAAGTACGGGGTAAACTGCAGCGGGAATCCAGATTATAACTATGGATTCTGGATTGCCCGGTCAAGCCGGGCAATGACAGGAATTTATGTCACAGTGTACTAGTGTTTCCTCCAGCGTTTTTTTGTCCTCGACACGGCTCACGTGGATTCCCTTATCGATTCTCGCAAGCAGTTTGGAGAGAACTTTACCCGGGCCCACCTCGATGAAAGTGTCTATGCCCTCTGCAATCATCCTGCGCATTGACTCTTCCCAACGCACGGGGCTTGTTATCTGCCGCGTTATTGATTCCGCAACGGCTTCAGGAGTGGTCAGGAGGTCGGCACTGACATTTGAAACCACGGGCACGCGCGGGTCCGAGATTGACATTTTCTTCACTTCCCCTGCGAAGCTCTCTGCGGCGGACTCCATAAAGGGTGAATGAAAAGCGCCGCTTACGGGCAGTGGTAGTGCCTTGCCGCCTGCTTGTTTTATCCTGGGAGTTATCCGGGCGAGGGCATCGGCATTTCCTGATATAACAGTCTGCCCGGGACAGTTGAAATTTGCGACAGCCACGGTGTCTTTACAGATTTCCTCCACCTTCTCCTTTTCAAGCCCGATTACCGCTATCATGCCCCCGGGATTCTCTTTTGCGGAGCCCGCCATCAGAATTCCTCTCTTACGGACAAGAGATATGGCGTTTTTAAAAGTGATGCTTTGCGCAGCCACGAGAGAAGAGAATTCTCCGAGACTGTGTCCGGCGGTCATTTTCACATTGAGATTCGGGGCTGAGTCCTTCAGTGCTTCCCAGCATGCTATGCTGACAGTGAGTACTGCGGGCTGGCAGTTCTCCGTTGAAGCCAGGCTTCGTTCGGGACCTGAAAAGCATAATTCAGCGACGTTGAAACCCAGCGATCGTTCTGCTGACTCAAACACACGGCGGGCGTGAGAGCTGGTTTCGTAAAGGTCTTTGCCCATACCCACGTATTGTGATCCCTGGCCGGGAAATATGATACCTACCATTTCAGGACACAAGCTCCCCATGTAAGACCGCCGCCGAAGGCATCGAGTACCACAACATCTCCCTTTTTCAACCTGCCGCTGCGGTTTGCTTCATCCAGGGCAATTGGAATACTCGCCGCGGATGTGTTGCCGCAGCGGTCTACGTTGATGTAGGATTTTTCTTTGGGAACACCCAATCTTTTCGCTGCCGCATCAATGATACGGACGTTAGCCTGATGCGAGATAAACAGGTCAATTTCCTCAGGGCTGATGCTGCATTTCTCAAGAGCCTCAAGAGCGGCGCCCACCAGACTCCTCACTGCCATTTTGAAAAGTTCGTTACCCTTCATCTTTATGTAATGAAGTCTATTCTGCACTGTTTCAGCAGATGCCGGGTTGCGCGACCCCCCGCCGGGCAGGCACAGCAGGTTTCCTGACCTGCCGTCAGCCCCGAGGGAAAAACTGAGTATTCCGCTCCCTGTTTTGACAGGCTTGATTACGACAGCACCGGCGCCGTCTGCAAGGAGAACACATGTGGCTCTGTCTTCCCAGTCGGTAAATTTGGAGAGAGTTTCCGCTCCGATTACGAGAGCATTGCCGAACACTCCGTTAGCTACGAATTGAGAGGCTGTCGCGAGTGCATAAATGAACCCTGAGCACGCAGCGGAGATGTCAAACGCCGCTTTTCCCACGGCGCCGATTTTCTCCTGGACGAAACAGGCTGTGGATGGGAAAAACATGTCGGGTGTGATGGTGGCGACAATAATCAGATCGACGTCTTTTCCTTTCATATCCGCCTGGTGAAGTGCCCTGTTGGCTGCCTCAACCGCCAGGTCGGAAGTCGCAGTTTTCTCGTCTGCGATATGGCGTTCACTGATACCTGTCCGGGTCCTGATCCACTCGTCGCTTGTGTTGACCATTTTCTCCAAATCTGCGTTTGTGAGAATTTTCTCCGGGACGTATGAACCGGTTCCAACAATTCCTGCTGATTTCAATTTCTGTCCCCCCGAATTAGTTTTCAGCCCGTGTGTCACAAAGCACTGAGTGCTTTTTCTATATGTTCATTCAAATCATGAATAACGAAATCTCTGGCGCAAAACAGAGCATTTTTGATTGCTTTTCCTGATGAGCTTCCGTGCGAGATTATGCATACTCCGTTGATTCCCAAAAGAGGTGCTCCTCCATATTCACCATGGGAGAGTTTTTTCTTGAAATTCTTGTACAGGGGTTTGATAAGCAGACCTGCGATTTTCCCTCTCCATTGTTTCTGAAGTTCAACGCGGAACAGTTCCTGAAACATTTCTGCAAGGGACTCGCTTGATTTAATGACGATGTTTCCGACAAAGCCGTCGCAGACGATTACGTCTACGTTTCCCGTGAATATGTCTCTTCCCTCGATGTTGCCAATGAAGTTGAGGGAACTTCTCTTAAGCAGAGCATGCGCTTCCCTGGTAAGTTGATTTCCCTTTGATTCTTCGTGCCCTATGCTCAGCAATCCCACTCGCGGGGAGCTTCTTTTGCATACGTTCTTTGCGTAGATACTTCCCATGACTGCAAACTGGTACAGATGATCGGGTTTACTGTCAACGTTGGCACCGACGTCAGCAAGTATCGAAAAGCCGGCGGGCGTGGGCAGTCGTGTGG
>JAUVJM010000090.1 GCA_030596585.1 bacterium | reverse complement strand
GCCAGTATACAATGAGCACTTTCAATATTCACGCCGACTCTTGATTCATCCGAAGTCAAAAACCCAAGAGCTATTGCATGTCCAACAGTCGGAATAAATGCCTGGTCCATTGGCTCGTTTGGTTTAGGCTCAATCAATATGCGAATATCTTTGTCATATTCAAGCATCATATTAATTGCGCTAACCATCTGCGAAATTGCAAGTCCGGAATCTTTAGCTTCGCGGATGTAAGTTCCCTCCCTTGCAAGCCACAATACGATATTCCTTGTGCCAAGAGCTTTTGCAATGTCAATAGCCCTTTTACTCCTGTCTATTGCATATTTCCTGCAGGCAGAATCATTTGCCGTATATGCGCCATCAATAGTTCTTCTGTCTTCCCACAATCTCGGAGCAACAAACTCGGCGGCAAGACCGCTGTCCTCCAGCTTTTTGCGCAGTTTCTTTGCCCTCGCCGTAATCTGAGCGGGCTTGAGTTTGTTCATATCCGGGACAGCATCATCATCGTGAAACTGAATGCCGTCAAACCCGAGCTTTTTGTAGAACCTTAACTTTGCACTGAAGCTAAATTCTTTCCGGACAGGAGGCCCAAAGGGGTCTGCGCCGGAATGAATGTTCCACGGCCCAAACGAAAATCTGTATCTTTTCATTCTCTCACTCCTTATCTTGTACCCAAACGCAATTACTTATATTGTCCTATATGACAACTATATCGAGATTAAGAATATCTGCCAGGTACTCCAACCGGTTAATCACGTCCTCATGAACAATTGCCCAGTGTTGTGTCATTCCCGTCACAACTGACTTTTCAAAAAATTCTTTTACAGGAGTTTTTAGTTTGATGTAGATGTGAGGAGAACCTTTCAGTTTTTCTTTTCCCTCCAGGGCATATCCGGAAGAAACTATCATTTTGAATTTGTCCACGCCACAGAATATGCTGAGCAAAGTTACTTTTCCTGCTTTAGCCCTGAATTGCATCCAGCATGTATCAGGCTCTGTTTCCATATATTCGGCATCGGGCGCAATTGTCACATCAGTTCTGCACCCGGCTAAATTTATATCATGTATGCCTGCGTGACCTGCTAATATCGCATTTTCCTCCTCATCATAAGTGAATATTTCCGTATACATAGGCGGTTTGTCAGTCAATTTTCTCAACACCAAAAGCGCAGCCGCTCCGCCTACATCTCCTTCCATACTCACAACAGCCTTTTCGAATAGAGAAGGTACGTAGAGACAGGGTCTTAAGCCAATCGTTTGGTGAAGCTCTTCTGCTAAGTCCTGAATAGCTAAAGCATCCAATCCGAATTTATCTACAACTCCAGCCAATCCCAATGAGGCTCTTACACTTTTAGATAGAGCTTTGTCGCTCACCCCGCAGATTTTATAATGCCTCTTCAACTCTTTCACCTGTTTTTCTATTTCCTTCTCAGGAATTCCCCGGATGATTGAATAATATTCCTGAACTGAAATGTATTTTATTTCCGGACCAATGTCTTTCCTAAGTCTGACCTCATCAACGTACGTCCCCGTCATCAGATCACACCTGTAAGGCAAAAGTCCAATAGTTACTTCCCTAAGGTCTCTTGCTAATTTTGCGGCTCTGCTATAATCAAATATTGTTTTAATGGTGTCATTGTTCTTGTATGACCCAAAGGCAAACCCGAACCGCTTTCCCAATCTTTTTAAAGGACCGCTCGCCTGAACGGTCCCAACCGGCCCGCTTGCCCTGAAAAGGTCAACCATATCCATCGTTTCAGGAAGTTTTTGGAAAGGAGAATAACACCACAGCAGGATTGGAATTCCCGGAAGTTCTTCTATGACTTTAATCATCTGGCTGTCTTCTCCCCATGTAAGGTAACAGATAATTAGGAGGGAGATGTTCTCTCTTTTGAAAATTTCTACTGCCCTGCCCGCCTTTTCTTCGGAATCTATTATCCCCGGGTTTATAACGTCCAATTCCTTCCTTAAAACTTTGTCTATCTCGCGAGCATCCTTATCAATCAATCCCGGGAGCTTTTTGTAATAACCTTTGCTTGCTCCCACCTTGGTAAACCATTCCGCTGTGAGTAAAAGAAGCCCGGCTTTTGCCCTTTCCTCAGGAACCATTTGTTTCTCTCCACGTATCAATCATCACGTTTACATTTTCCCACGGTGTGTCGGGGAAAAGCGCGTCCACAGGAGAAAGAATGAACCCGTCCCTGCCAAAAATTTCCATTGCCGTTTTAACTCTGCTTACTATTTCCTCTCTTTTGCCGCTCGTCAGGGAAATACTGCTGTTTATGCCCCCGGCGACCGCAAATCTGCCATTCAACCTCTCTTTGAAGACTTTTAAATCGAGTTTATCCTGTTCAGGGTCAACAAAATATAACAGGTCTATTCCCGATTCAGCTAAGTACTCAAGCATATCCATAACCCCTGTGGTCATTACATAACCGAATTTTAAGCCTTTCTCATGTACCACCTGCACAAGTTTTTTCAGGTTAGGGAGAACGTATCTCTTAAACAACTCCGGAGACCAGAAATCGGTGGAACTGTACCAGCCTCTCTGGACAATCATGTCAACTCCACCAACATCAAGCATCATTTCCGTGCGCATCAGGTCGAAATCATAAACAGTATCAACCAGTTCCTGAAAAAACTCCGGTTCCGTCATCGCAGCTATAACCGCGTTTTCCACTCCGGTCAGCCAGACAGCTGCGTCCATCCCAAAAGCGCTCCATCCCTGGACAAAGACTCCATTCTCGGAAGAAAACTTCTTTATCATTGACATTCTTTCTTTGTATTTCTGGATTTCACTCTCGGCAGGTCTTTTTAACAGATACTTCAACTTCGGCAGGTCTTCTTTCGTTGAAACGGGGAATTTTATACCTCTCGGCAGGTTAAAATCTTCAAGTAGTTTCAGCTTATCCGGCTGGATTACCCAACCGGGAGGAATTTCCTCTTCTGTCTTTTTAACTTTTTGGAGGATTTCTCCCTCCGGAGTATCATAAATTCTGCAGAGAACATTTTCTTCTCTCCACTCTTTTATTTTAACTTCCGGATGAATACCCCAAGGGATAGAAACGTCAAGAACATCATCAATTCCTAAACTGAGTAGTGCTTTGACTCTTTTGAAATCATCGGAAATGTCCCACGTTTCCGGAAGCCTGTGCAGATGTTCCAATCTCATTGTGTACCAGTGTTTAACCTCTTTCCCGTTTTTCTCCCATCTCAGATTTCCCGCAGGAGAAAAACCAAAACACCAGCAATAAAGAGGAGTATGGTCAACTTCTCCTCTACTGATAGCAGTCAACATCCTTTCTTTGGAATTCATAGACTTATCTCCTCATTAGAAAGTAAATATTCGGTAAACACCCTGCAGCAGCAAACTTCAGGCTCGAAAACATGGAAAAGCAAAAAAGTGCTTCTGTAAACTCTACTTCAATACCTCGGCGGATAGAAACAGGTCAAAAGTCTTGCTGCCTTTTTCCCCTTGTTTATCCCCCTGTGTTTGTGTCCCGAAGGAATATAGAACGAATCACCCTCATTCATTTCCCACTTTCCTTCTCCTTCAATTTCTAATTCTATCGGCCCGCCATCTAAAAGGTGTCCTGCAACGTCACACTCAGCAATTTCCATACCCGGATTATGCTGCGGCATCCATTCCTCAAGCAGTAACTCTACTCTAATTTGCCTCTTTTTTGGCAGAAGAAAAGTATATTTTCTATAGGCACCTTTAGCAGACTTCAAATCTTTCTTGCGAAAAACCGGCTCTTCCATCGGTTTGTCGTTTTCTCCAAAGAATTCGGCAAAAGTATATCCAAGAGCTTCAAGCACTTTGTGGAGAGAAGTAAGAGTCGGGCTGATATGCCCGTTCTCCATCAAAGAGAGATTTGCAGGCGACACTCCCGAACGTTTTGCCACACGTCTTAGGGAAAGACCCTGCTCTTCCCGAAGTTGTTTAAGCTTCTTCCCTTCCTCTTTGATCTCCATACTCCCTCCGCACGTTGTTCACTTCCTATTCATAATGATAAACAATTTTCAGGAATCTGTCAAGTTTTTTGATAGTTTTCTGATAGTTCTCAAATCTACAAGCTCAGAGCAAAGAGTATTGCCTTTCGTACCTCCTGGAGCTTTTCCTGTGAAACTGTCGTAATGAGTGATCCAATCTTACTTCTCGAAACTGTTTGAATATGGTCACAATTAATAGCACAGTTCCTTCTCACCCCGTTTTCATGGGACAGAAAGACTTCACTCGGAATATCTCGGACAGTCGAAGTAACCGGAGCAACAGTTATTTCACTCAGATATTCCAGTATGGAATCCCTCGTGAGAATTAGAACAGGTCGTTTTTTGTCGGGAGTACCAAACTTATACCATCTAATCTCACCTCGTTTCATACATCACCCCAATCCTGCTCATTTTCCCACACGCTAAACTCTGTTTTCCCAACTGGATGAACTTCATATCCCTTCCGATGTTTTTGCTCCAGTCGAGTAACATTGAAACTGTTAATAGCGTCTCGAAGCGCAGCGCGAGTAAACGCAGATCTTGTGGTGTGGAGTTTCTCTACAATCTTGTCAGTCAATTCTACCAAGTCATCATCAAGTGTCATTTGAACCGTTCTCATTGACTATACCTCCTTTCTGCAATGTGTATTACCACAGCTATAATAGTCAACATCTTCGTGTATGTCAAGGAGAAAAGCTGAAGTTTCTTGCGGGAAAAGCGGAAAAGATTCGAGCTAATTCACTTAAATTCATTTGACAGCTCTTCACTAACCTTATTATAATTAGACTACATTCTTCCGGGTAATCGGATTAGCCGAGAAAACCAAAAACATTGAGAAAGCTCGAAATTCTATTCCTTGTCTTCGTATTTCTACTCGCTCTCAGTATCCGTCTCATCTACCTGACTGAAATCACAGACTCGCCAATTTTCTCCATCAATCTTCTTGCAGGGATAGATACGGAAACCTACGTTAGCTGGGGCAAAACTATTGCTTCGGGAAAGTGGGTGGGAGATGAAGTTTTTTACATGTCTCCTCTGTTTCCGTATATGCTCGGGGTGATATTCAGACTTTGCGGCGAAAACATAAACATGCCCTGTCTCGTCCAGGTGATATTGGGAGCTCTCACCTGTATCCTTATATATGGCATTACAAGGAAGGTTTTCGGCATACGGACAGCCTGCATTTCCTCTCTGATTTCATGTTTTTACGGCGCGTTTATCTTCTACACGGCGGTTCTATTGACCGAGACACTTGCAATATTTATGATCTCACTAGCGCTTTTCTCTCTGGTCAATACGTTTGAAACAAAACGAAAGAAATCATTTCTCCTC
>JAUVJM010000029.1 GCA_030596585.1 bacterium | reverse complement strand
GGGAAACTCTAAACACTAAACCCGAAATCCTAAACAAATTCCAAATCTTAATTCTCCAAACTCAAGACCCCACCGTTTTGAGTTTTGGACTTTGAACATTTGAGTTTGTTTAGAGTTTAGTGTTTCGGATTTAGGGTTTTTCTCATACTTGCTACAACTGCCTGCCCCAGCGATATGCCGCCGTCGTTGGGCGGGACGCGATGGTGGATATGGACATGGAATCCTTTCTCGCTTAGTTTCCTGCAGGATTTATCCAGAAGAAACATATTCTGAAATACTCCCCCGCTCAGCGCGACATCGTTGAGTTTATGGTTCATTGCGCGCGGTTCATCGTTAAAACCAGAACGTATTTTAAGGCAAGTCTCAACTATCATTTCAGCAACGGTATTATGAAACTTCTCCGATATGACCGAAACTGGAACTCCCCCTTGCAAATCCTCCACCACTCCCCTGATAACCTGAACAGGGTCTATTATATAAACGTCTTCCGTCTTCTCTATTTCATACTCATAGCTCTCAGAACTCTGCACTGACTTTATTGCCATCTCCAGCAGTATCGCCGCCTCGCCCTCATAGGTTACACTCTCTCTCAGTTCAAGAAGAGCTGACACTCCGTCAAAGAGCCGCCCCATACTCGAAGTCCGGGGACAGTTTATTCCCTTATCCAGCATCCGTTTCAGATTGTAGTATTCTTCCCTGTCAACGTGTCTGTTGAATTCCAAATCCAGCTCCGGCAGATTCTCCCCATATGCTTCATATAGCAGGCTAACCGCCATACGCCACGGTTCATGTATTGCTTTCTCCCCGCCGGGAAGTCTCATATATTTAAGATGTCCGACTCTCGTGAACTGTGTATAGTCCGAGACAAGAAATTCGCCTCCCCACGACGTCCCGTCGCCGCTGTAACCCGTTCCGTCAAAAGCGACTCCGATAACCTGCCGGTTCTCCAGGTTATTGTCAGCCATGCATGAAGCAATATGAGCATGATGATGCTGGACGCCTATAACCGAGAGCTGAGGGTTGGAAGCTGTAAGCTCCTTGGCATATTTTGTGGAGAGATACCCCGGATGAAGGTCACAGGCAATTACGGACGGAGTCATCCGGAACAGCTTTTGGAAATGCTCGATGGTCTTTCCGTAAGTCTCATAAGCTTCAAAGGTTCCAAGGTTTCCAATATGCTGACTTATGAAAACCTCATTTCCCCTGGCTAATGCAAAAGTGTTTTTCAGATGTCCGCCGCAGGCGAGAATCGTATCCTGAATCCTGAATTCTGAATCCTGAATCCTTATGGGCTGTGGAGCATAACCCCTGGCGCGTCTCATAAGGATTTCGTCCCCCGTGAGAGCAAACACTCTGGTCACCGAATCATCGCACTGAATGGAAATATCACGGTCGTGAAGCAGGCAATAGTCCGCAATCCCTCTCAATTTCACAAAGGCATCATCATTCTTGTGGACGATAGGCTCGTCGGACGTATTCGCGGATGTCATCACCAGAACCGATAATTTTGAATTCAGAAGCGGGAGTTGAGAGAAGAGGAGATGATGTAAAGGGGTATACGGAAGCATGAAACCAAGATATTTATTGCCCGGGGCAATACACTCAAATATAGCTGAAAGCTGAGAGCTAAGAGCTGAGAGCTTCTTTAATAGAACAATCGGGCGCTTCGGCGAGAGCAGCAATCGTTCTTCCTCAGGTGAGATCTCGCAGAACTGCTTAACTACCTCCAGGTTCTTTGCCATCAACGCAAACGGCTTCCTCTCCCTGCCTTTCCTTGCCCGCAATTCCCGAACAGCCGCTTCGTTTAATGCATCACAGGCAAGATGAAAACCTCCAAGCCCCTTTATTGCAGCAATCCTGCCCTGCTGTAACAATTCCATCGTCTTTTTGACTGCCTGTTCACCTGCGATCTGATGTCCGTCGTCTGTGGTCTGTGATCTGAAGTCTGAGGTCTGAACTAAGGTTACCTGCGGTCCGCATCCCGGACAGGCATTTGGCTGAGCGTGAAAACGCCTTGAGGAAGGGCTGTGATACTCGTTGGCACAGTCGAGGCACATTGTAAATTTTGTCATCGTAGTCCTCTTCCGGTCGTAGGGAATACTATCGACAATGGTGAGACGAGGACCACAATCAGTGCAGTTTATGAAAGGATAAAGATAGCGGCGGTCGTCCGGGTCCAGAAGTTCTTTCAAACATTCAGTGCATATCGCTATGTCGGGAGAAACTTCGGTCTCCGCACCGGACTCACTCCTGCTTGCAACAATGCGGAAACCTTCTTCGTTATCAAGAGGCAGGACGGAGGTGGAAATATGTTCTATATGTGCCTGGGGAGGCGGAGATGACTCTAAAATCTTCAGAAAATCGTCTATGTTCTTCTTCTCTCCTTCAACTTCAATCGCAACTCCGCATGAATTATTCCTTACCCATCCGGAGAGCTTCCTTTCCCTGGCATACCTGTACACAGCGGGACGAAATCCGACCCCCTGCACTCTTCCCCGAACGTGTATGCTTAGTCTGGTCTTTTTCACTCTCCCTCTATGCTGTCCACACAAAAGTCCTTCCCGCCAGTGACTTCCAGGCTGCTGCCGCCGCAGGCAAGACATTTGGAGGGGTCGTCTTTACTAATGTCTATCCGGGCACCGCAGTCTTTGCACACTATGTTGACCTTTTCCTCAATAATCTCAAGTTCAGCTCCCTCAGCCATACTTCCAGGGAAAATATGGTCAACGAAACTGTGTCTCAGAAAATCGTCCTTAATCCCCGAAGCCTCTCCTAATTTCACCCTGACTTTTGACACTTTCTTTAGTCCGTTTTTTCTCGCCTCTTTTTCTACGACCTTAAAAAGATCCACAGCAGCTCCTAACTCATGCATTTTATCACTTCCTCCTTTATTTTCTCCACAGTATCCGTCACAGGTTTCGATAATCCCGTGCTAAGCTTCAGACTCCTGGCTTGTATTCCCAGAAGGAAAATCTCAGTTTCAATCTCCCTCTTCAAATAATCAATAACCAGTTTCAGGGAACTGCTATGGGTTGAGAAACTCCCCTCTTCCAAATTCTCGGCATCAATCAGCTTTACACTGCCGGCAGAAGCCCCGAAATCAACCGCATCCACAAACAAAATCGTATCCGGACTGCACTTCACCATCTTCCCAAGAAAATTTTCAGGAACTTCTCCAACATCCATTAAGAACAATTGACAATCGGCGGGGACTTTGGATTTTAGGCCCTTTATGAGGGCAGGACCTGCTCCATCATCGCCGCGAAACGAGTTGCCGATACCAACAATCAGAACCCTTCCTTTCAAAATCGATTTGAGAGTTGTGAGCGGAAACATTGTTTTGAAATTAGCGCAGGCTAATCCCCGCTTTAAGCATGCGAGGACAAGCGCCTGCGGCTACCTCTGGATTCCCGTTTTCGCGGGAATGACAAACCAGAAAAAGGGAATTCCGTGTAATCCGGAGAAACCTTCAGCAGGAATCGCACCGCTACACCCTATGCAAACATTCAGTGAACCGTGTCCTCAACACGTCATTCTGAGGAGCATTAACGCCTGTCCTTGAGCGAAGCGAAGGAACGAAAAACCTATAGAGATTCTTCGCTACGCTCAGAATGACAACAAATGTCAAAAGATTTATGCGCAAGCCCTTAGGTTTCTTTTCCGTACTCATCGAATAGAAGAACTTCTCTGCGGCATTTCGGGCAGAGGAGCGAAAACAAATTGGAGCGGTCTGCAGAAGGTTTAACCTGAAGGGAAGGGTATCCAGCCAGAATCAGCGGGAAGTTCCCATAAGCTAACGGGCCGAGCTTCCTGATGAGCCACAAAATATGTTTCTTGGTGCCGATGATATCGCCGCAGCATGGGCACATAACAAGCTCGAATTCAAGACCGTCGCGGGAACTTTTCCGGTCAAAAGTAGCCAGGTCGTACTCATCACCCAAGTGAACGCCCTTCTCCGTAGTGCAGTTCAGCTCACACTGTCCGCAAAAGATACACTTATCATAACGCCAGGTGATTTTTCTCTTGCCGGTCTCAGGGTCATCAATCTTCTCAATTGCCGATGGGGGACAAACTTCCGCACAAGCGCCGCAGCCGATACACCATTCCTCATTGGGAACGGGTCTGCCGCGGAATTTCGGCGCCGGTTTAAGAGGTTCAAAAGGAAATTTTGAAGTATAGGAACCTTTGAACAGGGCAGTGAATGCTTCTTTCAAAACTCTAAGCTGGAACAGGCACGGCAATCTCATTTTCCGTCTTCCTCGTACTTATCGCAGACACTTCTCTCCCACAACTTAATTCCCGCCTTGTGCGCACCCCTTGCAAGAGCATGAGCGGCAGTGGGAGAGGCAAAAGCAATAAGAACACCGCAGAGTATTGCTTTCATCCCTATAGCTGTAAACCCGCAAATAAGAAAAGTTCCCAGCAGAATACTCCATGTACCCAGTGTTACACACTTGGTAGAAGCCTGCAGACGATTGTAAACATCCGGCAAACGGACCAGTCCAATACAGCCAAGAAGGTTAAAAGCAACACCAATCCCAATAATGACTAATCCTATTACCTCATTCATCGAATCCTTTCCCTTCCAAATACTTCGCCAGCGTAAGTGTCCCGACAAAACTCAAAACCGCCCAGGACAATGCAACGTTCATACAGAAATCTTTCCCTGTAGTTATAGCGCAGAAAGCACAAAAGCCCACCACAAGAATACCGAGGATATCTATAGCCACCATCCGGTCGGCCGCGGTCGGTCCGTGGTATATCCTATAAAAACACAAAAGGCAACAGGCTACCAAAACAAGATCAAATATTTGAAACATCACTCGAATACCCTCTTTAGAATCGACTCAAATCTTCCTGCAATAATCCCTGTGGCTCTTTCCACGTCCTCTGTCATAACGTAAATCCAGTGTATATACAGGTACTCACCTTCTATATCCACCGTCAGCGTTCCGGGAGTCAGGGTAATATAATTGGCTAAAAACGCGCGGCCGAGAGGAGACATCATCTCCGTTTTCACCTTTACGATCCCCGGGCTTATTAAAAGCCCCGGGTGAAGAACCCGGTAAGCTATAATGAAATTAGCCTTTATACAGTATACAGAAAACACCAACAGGGAATAGAGGAACCAGAACATCCGCTTCGGAGAAAAGATCTTTCGCGGATTGATAACATAAATGTCCCCCAGCAGGAACGTGATGGACAGGGAAATTGCAATTCCTGCCAGAACATCCTGGTAATTTAGAGTCCAGGTCAGCGATAACCAGGTTAGAAGTGCAATGACAAAAAGGGAAAGCTTATTCAATATTGTTCTCCATGCAACTTACATCTGTTTAGTCAAAACTTTCACTGCCGGCTCCAGGATAGCTTCCCTCAGCGGCGAAACAGCAAGCAATCCCATTGCCAGGCACATCACTGCCAGCACTATCATCGGGAAGCACATGAGTCCGGGGACCTCCTTTATTTTCTCAAACCCTTCCTTTCTCCCGCCGAAGAAAGCATATTTCTGTACTTTCAAAAAGTAAGCCAGAGTCACAATACTTACACCGATAGCAATAAAAGCTAAAAAATTATACCCTGCCTGCAAACAGGCAACGACAATGAATAACTTGCTCCAGAAACCGCTGAATGGAGGAACGCCGGAAATAGCCAGCGAGCCGGCCGTAGCAGCAGCTGCGGTAACCGGCATCCTTTGCGAAACTCCCTCCATTTTCCTCAAATCCCTTGTTCCGGTAGAAAACTCCACTGCACCGGAAGTGAGAAAAAGAAGCGACTTGAACCCTGCGTGGTTAATAAGATGGAAAAGGGCTCCTAAAACTGCGAGCGTGGCAACATGAGCAGGACCTCCGGAAGCTATAACGCGCGCGCCGACCCCTGCCCCGAGCATTACGTAGCCCATCTGACTTATGCTTGAGTAGGCAAGCAGCCTTTTATAATCCCATTGTCCAGTTGCGAGAAGAGCGCCCACAACCATAGAGGCAGTGCCCAGCATCATAAAAATGAACGGAACCATAGGAGTCATCGCGAACATGTTAAAAAATATCCTCAGTATGCAATAGATACCGATGGCTTTTATCAGAACCCCTGAGAGCATGGCGGATATCGGCGCAGGGGCAGAAGGATGAGCGTCAGGAAGCCACGCATGAAAAGGAACCAATGCGGCTTTAAGCCCAAACCCCATCAGGAAAAAGGCGCCTGCAAGCATAAAGCAGCCACTCACGTTTCCCTGAGCGGCAATATCCGAGAGATGCACCATACTCAGCACACCGGTTGCCGCATACATCAGTGAAATCCCAACAAGGATGAATGCCGATGCCACAATCCCCAAAACCATATACTTGAAAGAGGCTTCGAACTGCTCGCGCTCGCATCCAAAACCAACCAGAACGTAGGAAGAAATGGAGGCAATTTCGAGAAATACGTATAGGTTGAACAAGTCGCCGGTCAGGACAACTCCGTTCATCCCTGCTACCATTAGAAGAAACATCACGTAGTATTTCGCTTTTGCGGTAAAACGTTCCATATAATTTACAGAATAAATGGCAGCCAGAAAGCCAGCCACGTTTATTATTATCAGGAGAAGCAGGGAAAAGCCGTCCAGAACAAGGTTTATCCCAACAGGAGCCGCATATCCCCCCATCCGGTAGGTTAGAACTCCATAAGCGGAAAGGGACTTTATACTCCAAAGAGAGGCCGCCGCAAGATACATCATGCAAACATTGGCTATCCAGTCCGCTTTATCATCGCGGTTCCTGAATGCCAGGTAGATGACGAAACCGCAGCCCAGCGGAGCGCCAATAAACAGCGGCAGGAGAACATTCATCCTCGCAACTCCTTAATCTTGGTAATGTCGAAAGTCCCGTATTTTTCGTACAGCCTTATGCAAACGGAAACCATCAGAGAAATAACCCCCAACCCGATTACGATAGAAGTCAGCACCATAGCCTGGGGCAGCGGGTCAACGGATAATCGGACAAATTCCCCGGCAACCGTCTCCCTGTCAATAATAGGAGCCACCCCGCCCATCCTGTATCCAATCAGGACAAGGAGCAAATTCATAGAGTATTCCATAATGGCAACGCCGACAACAATCTTGATGAGATTTTTCTTATTCACTACAGCATGAAGACCTATGCCAAATAGAACAAAGCATAAGAGATAGATTATCATTGCTTTATCTCCGTATCATCCGTCTCTTCCAGGTAATCTGTGGTTCCATCCTCGTGTTTTACTACCCTGACCATAGCCAGGGCGATGAAGACGGCAAACAGAGATGCTCCCACCTTCATCCCTATCGCAATATTACAAAGAGGAATTATCCCGGCACTGAAAAGATGAAAAGGCTTGCCGAGCGGCAGGAAATTCAAGAAGAAGTACCCGCCGGCAATCCCCACGAGAGCAAGAAACAGAAAAATGAGAGCGCCAAGGCTGTCAAGAGTCGATGACATACTTCGGCTCAGTTTTTGCAGAGCCAGCTTCTTACCGTAAGCCAGCGTGAGAAGAATAAATGACCCGCCAATAAGCACACCGCCGGCAAATCCGCCGCCGGGAGTAATATGCCCGTAGGCAACTATGTACACCCCAAACAGCAGAGTGAATCCGGCAAATATCCTTACTATATTCCTTACTATCTCACCCATTCTCTGTCTTTTTCCCCTTCTTACGTAAAAACAGCAGCGCTCCCGCAACCGACGCAAACAAAACGGTAACTTCCCCGAGAGTATCATAAGCCCTGAAATCCAGCAGTACGGAGCTGACAATATTAGCCGCTCCTGTCTTTTCCAGACCGGTCTCAAGATACGTTCCGGAGACAGTTAAAAGAGGTTCTCCAAATGGCGGAGCGCAGCGCAGTCCCATCGCCGCAAAGAAGACTATCACTGCCACAAGACCTGTTAACAGGGCAATGCTCCGAAATTCTCCTCTTCCGCTCGTGATGGCAGTATCACGACCTATGGTTGCACGAATTAGAACAATCAAGACTGCTACTTCCACCACTAACTGGGTTATGGCAATATCCGGCGCATGAAGGCGAAGGAAAGCAACGCACAGGATGAAACCAACTGCTCCTATTGAGATTATTGAAGACAACAATTCCCTTGTCTCTACTGCAATTATTGCTCCCAAAATCATCAAACCGAGTAGAACGTAGAGCTCCAGCATTCTCAGTTACCTCATTAGCAAAAAGACCAGAATTACCAATCCGACCAGGACCCAGTAAATATAGGATGGCAAAATACCGCTGTGTATTTTCCTTAATTCCCGCACCAGATACTCTCCCGCTCTGATTAGCCCTGCATACAATTTATCAACCGATTGCTCGATTCGTTCAAAGACAAACCGGCTGGTATTCCTCACCCCGCCCATCGTTGTCTGGTAGAGGTCAAGCCTGCCTGCTTCTTCTCTCTCGTAGAGATAGGCAAACGGTTCTACTTCTTTTATCGTATCATAGAAATGTTCGGCGGTAATTCCGGACATTACTTCATCATCCAGAATTTCCCCTCCGACATAAGGCATGTCAGTCCGGGCCGACTTCAAATTCCCCAGGAGATATATTACCAGCCCGGCAGCCAGTCCAAGAATCAGAAGCCCGGCAGCCAGCATAGGATTGAAGAAACCGGCAAAAGTACTTAACGGTTGATAGTTCATAGCCAACAGTACAGGGGAAACAAAACATTTCAGGGGCACTTGAAAAGCAAACACTCCAAGCACAATACAAAGTCCCGCCAGCACCACCATGGGCAGGGACATCATCCAGCTGACTTCGCCGCCGCGCGGATGTACTTTTGCACCGCTGCCTCCTCCCAAAAACACAGTATGAATCAGCTTCAAGAAACTCGCCAGAGTTAGCGCGCTTCCGAACATCGCCGCCGCGAGGAACATCATGTGCAGGAACCCGCCTTTCTCGATGAGCGCCTGATAGATTATCCACTTGGAAGCAAATCCGTTGAAAGGAGGAACCCCCGATATGGAAAGAGACGCCACCAGGCAGGTAACAAAAGTTATCGGCATAACTTTTGCCAGACCGCCAAGCTTATCCAGATTTCTCTCTCCCGTTCTGTATATCACTGCTCCTATGCACAAAAAGAGCAAACCTTTGAAGAAAGCATGGTTTATCACATGAAACAGTGCTCCGCCTATTCCCAGCGTCGTCCCTATCCCAATACCCAATATTATATATCCAATCTGGCTGATACTGTGAAAGGCAAGGAGACGTTTCGCATCATGCTGTACCATGGCGAATATGACGCCAATCAATATGGTTAGCACTCCCAGAAAACAGACAACCAGATTCCATGATACGGTTACGGAAAAAATCTGACAGAGCACTCTCAATATCATATAAATCCCGACTTTAATCATTACCCCGGACATGAGACTCGATATCGGCGATGGCGCCGCCGGATAAGCATCAGGCAGCCACGTATGCAAAGGCACAATCCCTGCCTTGATTCCCAGACCAATCAGGAAAAGCAGGAGCACCAGGTGGATGAGCCAGCTATTCATCCCGATGCCCTGGCTTATCAGCACAGGAATAGACATCGTCCCGGTCGCAGCGTATAGAGCGCCAATGCTGAGAAGCATCAGGAGCGAACCGCTGGCAGTCATTATGAAATACTTGATGCCTGCTTTTCTCGCTTCCAGGCTCCCGTTGAATATCACCAGCAGGAAGGATGATATAGTCATAATTTCCCAGAACAAGAAGAAACTGGCGAGGTCCCCGGCAATAACCGCTCCGTTCATCGAGCCAATGAAAACCAGCATGAGAAAATAATAGAAGTTCAGATTTTCTTCTTTGCCCATGTAGGCTAACGAATAGAGGGCAGCCAGAAAACCCATAAACGAAATCAGGCAGGACATGAAGAGACTGAGTCCGTCCACGTTAACGCTTATTGCCATCCCGCTTATGCCAAACATCTCCCACAACTTAAAATGAATGGGGCCGTTGCGCACTCCCGGGATAAGAAGCAGAGTAACCGCAAAGGTAATCAATGCCGCAGCAACGGCGAAATAATCCCTGACACGCCGGGAGGACATCTTTCCCAGAACCAGAGACACTATCGCCGCCGTCATTGGTATCAGTACTATAGACAATGCTAACATTTTATCTCAACACCATGATTTGATCACGGACAACCTGGACAAACTCTCCGGGAATACCCGCAAAAATTCCGCCAAGAAGCGAAAGCAATGCTAATACGCTCACACTGATGAGCATCAGCGAGGAAGACCTTTCGGAAATCCCGGGGTGAGATACATCCCCGAGAAAAACAGTATCAAACAACCTTATGAGATAGAGCAAAGTCAATATGCAGCTGGCAACAGCCAGCCCTGCAAAAATAAACTGGTGTTCCTTTATCGGTCCGACAATTATCAGAAATTTCCCCCAGAAACCGGCCAGAGGAGGAATTCCCGCTACGGAAAGCGCGCACAGGGCGGAAGCCACTCCTGTAACCGGCAGAACCTTCATCATCCCGCCCATCTGCTTTATGTCTTTTGTTCCCGTTTTCTGCTCAATAATCCCGGCGCACAGGAAAAGACCGGCTTTGCCCAGAGCGTGTGCGAAGATAAAAAGAAGCGCTCCGGTCATACCAATGACACCGGTAACAGCCAAGCCAAAAAGTATAAATGCCAGCTGGCTTATCGTTGAGTAAGCCAGAATCCTTTTTATGTTCCTTTCCCTTAAAGCAGAGCATCCGGCTATAACGGCACTCGTGATTGCAAGCGCCGCTACGTACCTGCCAGCCTCCTGAGGTATCCGGAAAACGTCACAGAAAAACCTGGCATATCCGTAAATCCCTATTTTGACCAGAACCGCCGCATGCAGTAAAGCAGTTACCGGAGAAGGTGCAATCCCCGCGTCAGGCAGCCACGTATGCAGAGGGAAAACGCAGGATTTAGCCATTATGCCGATAAAAATGAGAAGAAACGCCAAGCCGGTGATACCGGAGCCCCGGAGTTCAGCCAGATTAAAGGTCCCCGCATCCAGATAGACCATTACGAAACCCACCAGCATTACCGACGCCCCTAAGAACGTTATCAAGAACGCCTTGTTAGCTGCCCAGATGTCTTTCTCCCCTCGATGGAAACCAATAAGTCTCCAGGAGCAGATGGCAGCCATTTCCCAAAAAACATACACCAAAATCAGATTCGCTGAAAAGACCAGTCCAAGCATAGAACCGATAAAGAGCGTTACACAGAAATAGTACTCGGTAAGGTTCCGGTATTTTTTCATGTAACCGATGGAATAGAGAACAATTAATGCTCCAACGAGAGAGGAAATCGCCGCAAAGAAAACACTCAGACCATCAGCCATAAAGTAAGGAGAAACAAAAGTCTCCCCTCGCATTGCCGGCGGAATTAACCAGGTTACCGAAAGGAAAGCGGCAGCAGCAGTAAAAAGAGCAAAATGGGCCTGTTTTCTCCTCCAGACAAGAATGGACAGCGAACCCGCTATCGGTATAATTATGCTTAACAGTACGTTAGTGCTGCTCATCTCTATTCTCTCTTATCATCTTTTCCGTCTTCTCGCGGGAAAGCCTGATCAGGTCCTTGCCCGTCAGGGTCTTCTTATCCGTCCTCTTGTCAAGCACAGCCATCCTTTCCGTACAGCAATAGCACGGATCCACCGCCGCCAAAATTATCGTCGCATCAGACACCGTTCCGCCAATGCAGGTTGCCTTAAACGTCGGCACGTTGCAGTAACTCGGCGCCCTTATCTTATGTCTGATAGGTCTGTTCGTCCCGTCACTTCTTACGTAGTGGAAGACTTCGCCTCTCGGAGCCTCTGCCTGACCAATGCCGTGCCCCGGAGGAACGTCTTTAATCTTCACATCAATCTCGCCCTTGACTTCCTTCAATCTGTCCAGGCACTGCTTTATGATTTTCACAGATTCATACATCTCAAGAAGTCTCACAACTGCTTTGTCAAATACGTCTCCATTCTCAGTTGTAATCACTTCCCAGTCCACCAAATCATAAGCGGCATAGGGATAGTCTCTTCTGATGTCAACATCCACACCCGAAGCCCGCGCCACAGGACCAACGGCTCCGTATTTACGCACATCCTCTTTCGTCAATACCCCGATCCCCTTAGTCCTCGCCTGAATCACAGGGTCATCCCTGACTGTCTCAAAAAGCAAATCGAGCTTCGGCAGAAACCCATCGACCATCTTCTCTATGCCCGGAATGTCGCCGTCCTCAATGTCTCTCCGCGCTCCTCCCGGCTTCATCATCGCGTAACTCTGGCGATTGCCCGTTACCGCCTCCATTGTCTCGCAGACCGATTCTCTGTACTTCCACGACCACATCCACACAGTGTCAAACCCCAGAAAATGACCAGCAAGCCCCAGCCACAGGAGATGGGAATGAATCCTCTCAAGTTCTGCGATAATACTTCTTATGTACTTTGCCCGCTCCGGTATACCAATCCCGCACAAATCCTCAACTGCATTGCAGAAAGCAAGCGGATGGGACGTCGAGCAAATACCGCAGATTCTCTCCACCAGAAACGTCACCTGGTCATAAGTCATTCCTTCTGCCAGCTTCTCGATACCTCTGTGGTTGTATCCCGTCTTCCAGTCTATATCAACAACCTTCTCTCCCTCGACAGTCAGCAGAAAATGTTCCGGCTCTTCCTGCAGAGGATGATAAGGACCTATTGGAATTATAGTTTTGCGTTTAGAACTCATAATTTACACTCTTTTCTGTACGGATAAACTCCCTCCGGCCAATCGTCCGCGAGGATAAACCTTCTCGGGTCAGGATGATTCAAGAACTTCACACCCAGAATATCCTGAATCTCCCGCTCAATCCACTGCGCGCCCGTTACTATGCCGCTGATGGACTCGACTTCCGGTTTCTCATGAGGCAGAACTGTCCTCAGGCTCAGAACCTTGCAGGCATCGTCAAATGCGAAATGATACAGCATCTCTATTCCTTGAGG
>JAUVJM010000068.1 GCA_030596585.1 bacterium | reverse complement strand
GTCCGAGCTAAAATTCGACAAAAATGGGTTGATTCCTGCGATAATCCAAAACGTGGAAACGAACGACGTCCTCACGCTGTGTTACATGAATGAGGAAGCTCTCAGCAAAACGCTTCAGACACGCAGGGTCCACGTCTGGAGACGCTCCAAAGGAAAGCTTATGATGAAAGGAGAGACCTCCGGATGCGTACAGTTCGTAAAGGATGTCCTCGTTGACTGCGAGAACAATTCTCTCCTCGTGAAGGTAGAACAGGTAGGAGTAGCATGTCACACGGGAGAGAAGACCTGCTACTTTAGAAAATTAGGGTACTGACAAAAGTTGCATGAAAGAAACATGAAAGCTATGCACGTCATTCCCCGACTTGATCGGGGAATCCAGAATCCGTAATTACAGTCTGGATTCCCGCTGCAGTTTACCCCGTACTTGATACGGGGCGGGAATGACATGAGAGCAGATAGGAGGAACAGAATGAATCCGTTGATTTTTCGCGAGTATGACATAAGAGGTATCGTTGACAAAGATCTCACAGAGGATATGGTTGAGCAAATCGGCCGCGCCTACGGCACGTTCATTCAGAAAGTCCAGGGATCCGAAGTTGTCATCGGGAGAGACGTGAGGCTAAGTTCCGAGGCATTCAGCAAAGCACTCACCAAAGGTATCACGGCAACCGGCTGCAACGTTCTTGACGTGGGAGTTGTCCCGACGCCTGTGCTCTATTTCTCCATTATCCACTATGAGAAATCCGGAGGCGTAATGATTACCGGAAGCCACAATCCGATTGAATACAACGGGTTCAAACTCTGCCGTGGCATTTCGTCTATCTACGGCAGGGAAATTCAGGAACTGAGGGCTCTCATAGAAGGAAACAAGTTCGTCAGCGGTGCCGGGACGGTGGACACCAATAACCCCATTCCCGCATACCTGGATACAATAGCCAGCAGGGTAAAAATTGAAAAGCCGCTGAAAGTGGTTGTAGATGCCGGTAATGGTACCGGAGGCAAGCTGGCACCGGAACTCTTCCGCAGACTCGGCTGTACGGTAATAGAACTGTATTGCGAACCGGACGGAAGATTCCCGAACCATCTGCCGGACCCCACTGTTCCTGAATTCCTCACTGATTTGATTCGGACAGTAGAGCAGGAAAAGGCAGACCTAGGCATAGGATTGGACGGGGACGCGGACAGAATCGGAGCAATTGACAACAAGGGTAATATAATCTGGGGAGACATACTGCTCGCTCTGTACGCACGTGAGATTCTAAAAGAGGGAAACCGGAGGGTAGTATTCGATGTGAAGTGCTCCCAGGGTCTAATAGAAGATGTCGAAGCGCACGGCGGCACCCCTGTGATGTGGAAAACGGGACATTCCCTGATAAAGAAGAAGATGAAGGAAGATGACGCACCGCTCGCGGGAGAAATGAGCGGGCACATGTTTTTCGCCGACAACTACTATGGATATGACGATGCCATTTTCGCCGGAGCCCGGCTTCTTGAACTACTCTCGAAAACGGAGAAAGCCTCCACGAGCTGGCTTCTGAAATTCCGAAGTATGCTGCCACACCCGAAATCAGAGTGGATTGCAGTGACGAAACCAAGTTCAGTGTTGTTGAGGAAGTCAAGAAACATTTCAAGAAAGAATATACGACTATTGACATTGACGGAGTGCGCATCCTTTTCCCCGATGGCTGGGGACTTGTGAGAGCTTCCAACACCCAGCCGGTGATTGTGGTCAGATTCGAGGCAAAAACCGAGGCGGGACTTGCAGAAATCAAGAATACCGTTATGGAAAAGTTGAAGTCAATTCAGGAGTCAGAATGAAAAAGACAAAAGACAGGATTGATCGCAAAGCAGCAAAGACACAATACATTCTCTCTATAGATCTGGGCGGAACGAATATCGAGTGCGCCCTTGTGGACAGAAAAGGGAACGTCCGAATAAAAAAAACCTGTCCCACTGAGACATGGAAGGGAGGCAAAGCTGTCCTTTCAAATATCGTCTCAATTGCAAATGCCGTGATGCGCGAAGCCAAATCAAAAAAGCACAGGGTTGCGGCTGTTAGTATAGGCACCCCGGGAGCCGTTGACCAAAAAACAGGCCGCGTAATCGGCGGGGCAGAAAACATTCCAGGGTGGAAAGGAATTCCGCTGGTACCGGCATTGAAAAAGGAATTCTGCCTTCCAACCTTTGCTTCGAACGACGTAACGCTCTATGCTCTCGGCGAGGCAATGTTCGGAGCCGGAAGAGGAGCAAAAGAGATTGTGTGTCTCACCCTCGGAACGGGAATAGGCGGTGGAATAATCACGGGAGGCAAAATTTACAGGGGAGCAATAGACGGTGCCGGCGAAGTGGGACATATGACGGTCAAGCTCGACGGCAAGAGAGACAACTGCGGAAGCTTCGGCTGTTTAGAGCGTTATGCATCTGCCACAGCCATTGCCGAGATGGGAAGGGAAGCCTGCAAGAAAGACAAAAAAAGCCTGCTTCTCAAGCTTGCGGGAGGAAATGCGGACGAAATAAGCGCCAAGACGGTTTTTGATGCCGCAAAAAAAGGTGATGAGACAGCGAAAAACGTTGTCGAAAAAGCAGGGTGGTTTCTCGGAGCAGGAATTGCAAATCTCATAAACCTTTTGAATCCTGAGATGGTTATCATAGGCGGCGGGGTTGCGAAAGCCGGCACGATTCTCCTCAGGATTATAAGGAAAGCAATCAAAACGTATGGGTTGAAAGTTAATACAAAAGACGTAAAAATCGTGCTCGGCGAGCTAAAGAGTAACGCAGGGGTAGTGGGAGCCGCCGCGCTCGCATGGCAGGAGATAGACGGAAAGGAGCGGGGGTCAAGTCTTGCATTATAGCATTTTGGTTTTGCTAAAGAGGAAAAGGTTCACTAATGCTATAATGCAAGACTTGACCCCAATGATATGAACCAATCGAAAATCAGAAACTTCTCTATAATTGCACACATAGACCACGGGAAGTCTACGCTCGCCGACAGACTCCTTGAATTCACGCACACAATAGATCCCAGGTCTATGAGAGAACAAGTTCTGGATGATATGGAACTCGAGAGAGAGAGAGGTATTACTATAAAGGCAAGGGCAGTCAGCCTCTCTTACAACGATTATGCCCTCAACCTGATAGATACCCCCGGGCATGTGGATTTCACGCACGAGGTTTCGCGAAGTCTCGCCGCCTGTGAAGGTGCTCTTCTCGTAGTTGATGCATCACAGGGGATACAGGCTCAAACAGTATCGAACTTCTATCTGGCACGCAATCAGAACTTGCACATAATCCCTGTTATAAACAAGATTGATTTGCCGTCAGCCGATTCCGACAGAGTGGTGCACCAACTGGAAAACGTGTTCGGGATAAGGAAAGAAGACGTCATCACGGCAAGCGCAAGAGAAGGGAAGGGCATACAGGAAATACTCAATGCGGTTATTTCCAGGATTCCTCCTCCAGGGGGAAGTAATGACATGCCTGTAAAAGCGCTTATCTTCGACTCGGTATTCGACAATTACAGAGGAGTTTTGGTATTCATCCGGGTAATGGAAGGAAAAATCACTCCCGGTACAAAGATCAGATTCATGATGACAGGCAAGACTTTCAACTTAACAGAAATCGGAGTGTTCAAACCAAGCCTTTCCCCCGTCAAAGAACTTTCAGCAGGAATGGTAGGTTACCTGGCAGGCAATATCAGGAACGTCTCTGATGTAAGAGTCGGTGATACCGTTACCGCAGAAAAATCTCCGGCTTCTTCTCCTCTCCCCGGTTACAGACCGGCAAAAGCAATGGTGTTCTCGAGTTTCTATCCGTCTGAAGGAACGAGCTTTCAAGACCTTCAGGCAGCAATAGACAAACTGCAGCTGAACGACGCTTCCTTCAGCTACGAGACGGAGAATTCACCTTCCCTCGGATTTGGTTTTCGCTGCGGGTTTCTCGGAATGCTGCATCTTGAAATTGTCCGCGAGCGGCTGGAGAGAGAATATGACCTTAATCTAATAACCACAGCTCCAAGCACACTCTACCGTATCAGAAAACAAACCGGCGAAATAGTGGAAGTTGACAATCCAAACCGGTTCCCGCCATGGGCGGAGATCGCAGAAATCCTGGAATTCTATGTCAATGCTCAGATTATTCTTCCCGACGAGTACTTAGGTTCAGTCATAAAGCTCTGTAAAGACAGACGCGGCGTGTACAAGGAGACAACTTATCTTGACCAATCAACAATATCCCTGACTTTCGAAATGCCCGTAGCTGAAATCATGACGGATTTCTTTGACAGATTGAAATCAGTTACCAGCGGCTACGCTTCCATTGACTACGAGTATCTCGACTGGAGAATTTCCGATCCCGTGAAACTTGACATACTATTGAACGGCGAATTGATAGCCTGCTTTTCATCCATTGTTCACCGCTCCAAATCCTACCAAAGGGCAAGACAGCTGACATCCAAATTGAAGGAGACAATTTCTCCTCATCTTTTTGCTGTAAATATCCAGGCCGCAATCGGAGGTAAGGTAATCGCGAGAGAAACGAAGAGCGCTCTTCGCAAGGACGTTACTGCCAAACTATACGGGGGAGACATAACACGCAAGAGAAAATTGCTCGAAAAACAAAAAAAAGGCAAGACAAAGATGAAAAAATTTGGTAAGATTGCCCTTTCGCAGGAAGCTTTTATGGCAGTACTTAAGTAGGAGTAGATATTCAGTGAGCTGTGTAAAGCCTTACTGTTCGAGCTTGTCGAGAACCAGCGAGCCTTAGGCTTCTCGATGCGCTTCCGCTTACTCGAAGAATAAACAGTTTAGCGAAGGATTAAGTTAATGAAAAAGTCGGTCGGAGTTGCACGTTTGCTGGCATGGTTAATCCCGGGTGGGGGGCATTTCTACGCCGGGGAAAGAACAAAGGGAATCGTTCTCTTTGTTCTCATAGGCGGGCTGTTTGTCAGCGGACTCATGATGAAAGGCGGCATTCTTACGCCTCTGGAGGACTTCATTTCACGGCTCTGTATGGTCGGGAGAGTCGGATCAGGTTTGTTCTGGCTATCGGCTCTATTTACGAATTTCAGGGCGGGAGATATGTTATCCCGCTACGGAGAAATCGGCGCCTGCTACACTGCGGTCGCGGGGTTGTTGAATCTCCTCGTAGTTTTCAGCATAAGGGACCAGAATGTCAGTTAATATGGTTGTCGCGAAAAGAGTGTAAGTTCAATAAACCTCGTGAAAGATTATGGTTCGAGCTTGTCGAGAACCTATCTTCTCGATGCGCTTCCGCTTACTCGAAGAATAAACGGGATTCACTGAACTTTCCCAGAAAAGATGATGCATATAATTCTATTTTTAGTCATAGTATTTGTAGTTTCCGCGGTATCGGTAACAATAGAGAATAAACCTGGGAAGCATGCCGTGCGGGAAACCATCAAGCTTTTTGCGGGAACTTCTTTTGCAATGGCGGTTATGGCGGTTATGGTATTCCTGCTCAGCCGATGAAAGACAGTGTAGTTGCAGACCTGCCCGCCAGCGCTTTGTGGCGGGGCTTGCTCTGCATTTAAGGCAAAGTAAACTTTGCAACTACACGATTGACTGAATATCTGCATCAGTGGTTAATGAAAAGAGTGGGAAAGATGACAGATCAAAAAAAATCAACTGTTAGAGAATACGCGGAATCCCTGATATCAGCACTTATTCTTGCCCTTATCGTGCTGACCTTCATCGGGAGAGCCTTTGAGATTCCCAGTTCCTCTATGTTCCCAGCACTGCAGATAGGGGACAGAATCTTCGTCAACAAGTTTGCGTACAAATTCTCAGTCCCTCAGCGCGGGGACATTGCTGTTTTCATATATCCCAGGGATAAGAAGAGGGACTTCGTGAAAAGAATCATCGGACTGCCCGGAGAAACAGTAGAAATCAGAGAAGGACATATTCTGATAAACGGTAAACCTGTAAGCAACCCGTCTCCCATAGTATCCAATACCTACTATGACATGGGTCACTATGGCACTCAGCAGGTCAGGGTGCCCGAGAAAAAATATTTCGTCCTGGGAGATAACAGCGGCAACAGCAAGGACAGCCGCTACTGGGGCTTCGTCCCCTCTGAAAACCTGAAAGGGAAAGCCTTCGCCATCTACTGGCCTCCCCGCAGAATCCACCGCCTCAAATAGAATAGTTTTACTTCTGAACTCTCCGTACTACCAGCTGAGGCGCTCTCATTAAGCCGCACGGCACAAGCTGATATGCCTCAGAGAAATGGCTTTCATCCGGTGTAAACTCGGATGGACCTGTCCACTGCGGCCGTTTCTCCTTCAGGTGAAAGGGACCGTGTGAATTACGGCGGTGGCTGACTATTTCTATACACAGAATTGCCGAATCGCCGCTTTTTAGAAGGTTTGTAATATCTAATTCATTAGGTTCCCACCCAATGATTCCGGCTGGCATCCCGTTTACCAAAACCCGCACCGCAGCTCCCTCGTAATGCGGAACCTGCAGGAATACATGCTGTCCCGCCTTGAAGTGTACACGAATCTTTTTGACATAGCATACTGAGCCTGAATAGAAAGCCAATCCCTGCTTCACCCAACTGCCGATTCTCAGAGAATCCGGTAGTTTCGTCAGCAAGATTTCCGTGCCTTTGACTGCAGTGCCGAAATTCCCCAGGAGATACACTGTTTCGAGTCCGGGATGGCTTTCCCTGAACTGTCGGTGATTGAAATGCGGCGGCAGGTTTTCTCAACTGGTTTAACAATCCCTTTGCCTCCGGCAGGAGCTCTTTCACACATTTTTGAAAAATCAATTGCCTCTTTAGAGGGAAGAGCGTTGACAAACCCGCACGCCTGTCCGGCAAATACAACAGTGCCGCCGGCAGACCTGAACTTCTTTAGCAGGGAAAGGGTTGAGTGTCGAACGGTTTTCAATGGCGGAACAATGACGGCTTTGTACCTGGCTTTACCCACAACCAGTAAAGGTGCACTATTGCCTGTTTCTACTTTTCCGTGGCGGGACAGGATATCTTCATCACCGTAGTCAAAATCAATACCACCTTCAAGCAATGAATCCCGCAATTCGATTAGCATCTTATCATAGCGGGAAACTTCCGGATCTCTTTTCCAATCTTTCCTGCATAACATCCACATGCTTTCAACCGGATGTATTACGAGCAGGTCACGGACTTCTTCTCCCTGCGTCATTACAGCATGGATACGGGCGAAATAATTCTCTACCTTTGAATAGAACGTCCACCACGGAGACTGATAAAAAATGCTCGCGGGATAGTCACGCTTTGCCTCGCCCTCCATGGTGTATAGGGACAGATGCTGACAGCGCAGATTTATCCCAAGAGCGGCCTGCCAATCACCGATTGCCTTATGTCCGGCAAAAGAGAAATCCCAGCCGGTACACCCATAGGTTTCGGTTATCCGCCATTTCCGCCCGAATTGGCGTGCAGCGGAGCTGACCTGTTTGGCTGTATCGTATTCGCGTTGATGCTCAGTGAGAATATCTATGCCGGGAGCCTGCATATGTTCGTAGAACCGCATACAGCTTCCAACCACAGAAGTCTGGCTCGACAGCGTTTGTTCCGCCAGCACATGACCCGTATGCATCACGTTGTTCTTATCGCACCATTGTCCGATTT
>JAUVJM010000071.1 GCA_030596585.1 bacterium | reverse complement strand
TCCTTGCGGCGAGAAGGATTTTATGGAGATATGTGAGAAATTAACAGGACGAAATCTTCGTCCTCTGAAACCAGGTCCAAGGAAAATGGATCCTGTTTAGAGATAATTACTATGTCCCCGTAATTCCAGTCAGAATCATCCTGATTTCTGGGTCAGGGAATGGTTTGATTTGTCAATCCCCAGAACGACCCATTTTGCGGAGCGTTACACTCCAAGAACAGGAAGGATGTGTGTAAAACTTTTCTCGACACCGGAAAAGGGATGCTGCTGGCGTACTCCAGCGGCATATGCTGTTCCAGCCAGGGAGGGAGAGCGTTATGAATTAACAGGCTGGATGAGGTCGGAAACTGCCTCAGGCAGAAATTATATGGCTATACTTTTCTGTAATGCCGGGATGCAGGTAATTCAAAAATGCGAGACAGAATCTGTAACAGGAGCATTTACCTGGAGAAAATATAAAGCTCTGGGTACAGTGCCTAAAGGCACAACAGACGTTATGGCAAGCTGCTTTTCGGAAGATAACAGAGTGGCTGTTTTATTTGATGACCTTTCTTTGGTCCGCATTAGTTGAAAATATGAAATTACCTTCTGTAGATTACCATATACATACGGTCTATTCCGGTCATTCTGTTCCGGAGATGACCGTTCGCGGTATCATAAAAAGGGCAGAAGTTCTTAACCTGAAGTCCATTGCCATAACAGAGCACGCCTTCTCTTCCCAGATGGGGAAAGCCAACCTGGAACAAATAACAGAAGAAGTAAAGGCAATTGAAACAAAGGTGAATGTCTTTGTAGGCATGGAGATAGACCCTGATTATTCTCGAAAAGGAAAACTTATATTTGAAGAATTCGATAAGAAAGACTTATTCCCTGTTCTGGTTGCTACTCATTCCTATCCGGGATTGGGGAAAGGATGGCATGAGAAGCTGAACCTCACACGTCCACAAAAGCGAAAAATCTATAGTGCCTGGTTTCGGCTGATGGAAAGGATATTAGAAAATCCCCTGGTCGATGTTCTCGCCCATCCGGGAAGGTTAATTGCTCAGAATGACATCATTGAAGAATTCGGAGGTCATGTTCTGAGGGATTTTGAAAACTTGTTTGACGGAGCAAAAGAAAAAAGGATAGCTATAGAATTAAATGAAGCTCTTCTTGGCAACTTCTGCACTGAGAAACTACAAAAATCCTATCCTGATGTAATCAAGCTTGCTCTATCCAAGGGTTTGAAGTTCTCTCTTGGTTCTGATGCTCACAGAATTGAAAACATAGGTTGCCGTGAGCGTATTTGTTCTCTTTCCAATACTCTGCGCTCTCGGAAAAATCAACCCCTTGACATGACGTGCGTTATATAGTACGATTACATTGGAGGTGATAATCATGACTACCTTGACAGCCAGCCAAGTAAGGAGTGATATATATAGGTTGCTTGACAGGACCGCGCAGTCTCATGAGCCAATTCAGATTACAGGGAAGCGGAATAATGCAGTTTTGATTGCAGAAGATGATTGGCGTGCCCTCAAAGAGACATTATATCTGCTTTCCGTTCCAGGCATGAGGGAATCTATTAGAAAAGGGCTAAAAACTCCTCTCAAGAAATGCGGCAAGGAACTAAAGTGGTAAGCTGGCGGATTGCCTATACAAAACAGGCTCGGAAAGATGCAAAAAAGCTTGCTGCGGCAGATTTACGTCCGAAAGCGGAATTCCTTCTCGAAATCTTGAAGAAAGATCCATTTCAATCGCCTCCTCCGTTTGAAAAACTCGTAGGTGATCTTGAGGGGGCCTATTCCCGAAGGATAAATATTCAACATCGGCTTGTTTATCAAGTGCTGAAACGTTATAGGGCTGTGAAAGTTATTCGGATGTGGACACATTATGAATAATAGTGCCTAACACCTGTAATGCTCCGCTTGTAGGGAAGTACTGGCCAGATGCAAAATTCTATTTTCCGGTCAATAAAGATGCTTCACGAAGAAATGTTGAAAGCCAGAGAAAGCAGGCTAAATCCATACTCAGTACCGTAAGAAAACTGACGAAATTGCGCAAAGCCAATCCTTCGCTGGGGATATTCGGAAACATTCGACACTTACATCTTGAGAAAGACAGCAGATCCTACATCTATTCCAGGTACGGCAAAGGTGATGCTTTCGTATTGTGTCTCAACCCGTCAGACACGCCTCGCAGTATCAGCGTTGCAATTGAAAACAGGATGACGGAATTCAAACACAAGAAGGCGTTGGTTCCTGAAATCTGTTCAAGCAGAAGCTCCGCAATAGCTTTAGGAAAAAAGGTCTCGTTTGAATTGCCCGGGAACTATTTTGGGCTGTTCAGAATAGTATAACGGCATAGGAGAAGGGCGAATGAAAATAGGTAAGATGTTGTGGGGATAACGCTGGATATTGGTCATATGTGTTTCAATGGCGGAGAAGGATGCCGGGAATATGGAAGCATAGGCAGCGGCGGGATAGACTTTGAAGGTGTAGTTGGAGCTTTGAAGGAGATACGTTATGCGGGTAGTCTGTGTTTGGAACTGAACCCCGAAAGGGTAACTCTTGAACAGGTCATAGACAGTAAGAACAGGTTAGAAAAAATAATAGGAGAATAGCTTATGAAACCAAGAGAAAGAGTTTTAACTGCTCTCCGGCGTGAGCAGCCGGATAGAGTGCCCTACGATATTGAGGGCTTTAACAGGGAAGCTTTTAGAATGTTCAAAGAAAAGACAGGCTCAGATAATCCTGATGAGTACTTTGGAGTGGATAAGGATGTTGAATGGGTTGGCTTTAAGGGTACTGATTTGGATTTGAAAAAAAGATTCTTGAGGTATCACAATCTTGCAGAGAATCTTGTTTATTCCGAGGGGGGCGCGGAACTGGAAATCCCCAAGCCATCATCCTTCAGGCTGAATGAGTGGGGAACTGCCTTTGTTGTAGGATCAGACGTTTCTTATGACCACTTTGTTGCTCCTTCGGTAATTGTCAATGCCAAATCGGTCAGGGACATAGAAGAATATCCCCTGCCTGATTTCGTTTCTGACTACAGGCATAAACATCTTGAGGAAGATGTGAAGAGAATAAGAGAAAGAGGCTTAGCTTCTGTTGCCGAAATGTCTTGCACTGTTTTTGAAGTCGCATGGCAGATAAGAGGGTTTGATGAGCTCCTGACTGATTTTCTGACCCGGTATGACCAAGCGGCATGTTTGCTTGACAGGATAACCGAGCTTTCCGTTTTCCGGGCAAAGAGATTCGCACAAGCCGGAGTGGACATTATCCATATCGGAGATGACGTTGGTATGGAAGACAGGATGCTTATGAGTCCTGCTACATGGAAAGAATGGTTGAAGCCAAGACTGGAGAAGGTAATCAGAGCGGCAAAGGAGATAAAACCGGATATAGTCTTTTCTTACCACAGTGATGGGTACGTTGAACCGATAATACCTGATTTTATTGAGATAGGCATAGACGTTCTCAATCCTGTCCAGCCTGAATGTATGGATCCTGCAAAGCTGAAGAGGGAATACGGAGACAAGCTGGCTTTCTGGGGGACAATCGGCATTCAACACACACTGCCTTTTGGCAGTCCGGAGGATGTGGAAGCGGAGGTTAAAGAAAGAATAGAGACAGTGGGTAAAGGGGGAGGTTTGTACCTTGCTCCTACTCATGTGATCGCTCCTGAAGTTCCTCATGAGAATATCTTTGCTCTCGTGAACGCAGTCAAGAAATATGGAAGATACAGATAATCTAAGGCGTATTTCAATGATAAGGAGAGAGCTATCCAGAAATATAGTATCCAAGGCTGACGGAATATACATAAAGCGGCTGACATATCTGCCGGATGCAATCAGGCGGCTTGAATAGAAATCCTGCTCTTTTCCTGTTGGCGGATATAACATATTCAGTCATGGAGATTATACGTCAAAGGATTACAAGGAAACAACTGGCTGAGAACCAACTGAGCTATTTCAAGTCGGTTACCAAGGCAGTCGCAGACGTGGGCAAAGCCTTACGTACCATGCCTGACACATTGCCACCAATCATGTATTTAGCGCCAAGGGAGGAAATGTTATGCAGATTACATGGCAGGATTTACTAAAGGATATTAATGATATCCCTGTTGTGGACGTTCACAGTCACTTGAAATTTGGACGGTTTGAAGCAGAGAATCTCAGTTCGGTCTGTCTTTATCACATGCTGGGTTATGAGCTAAAATCCTCAGGTTACAAAGAAGATTCTGAGGCGGAGCCTTATAGCAACATGGAGGCAGCTGCTCCTTATTACAAGTTTATCCGCAACAGTTCTTTCCACTGGTGCATGATGCGTGTGCTGAATGACCTTTATGGTTTTGAAGAAGAAACTATTACTGAAAAGAACTGGAAAAAAGCCTGGGACCTTGTTGAAAGCAAAGCAAAGCCTGGTTTTCCTGATGAGGTGCGCAAGAAATATGGAATTAAAAAAATCCTTACCAACGAATTTGATTCAAAAAATGTCCGGAAAGCCCGGCAGGATAATGTATTTATGTGCATGGAAACCGGATTGTGGACTATTGACGATGCGGAAAGAACAAACGTTGTCTTGGATAAACTCGGCGGGCAAACAGGCATTGAGATTAAATCACTTTCATCTCTGAAAGAGGCAGTCTCTCTTTCCTTTAACGGTATTGAATGGGAATCCCTGCATGGCACAGGGACGTGGATAAGGGCAACAGCCGATTTTTCCCGGTCTGATGAAACAACCGTCAATCAGATAATTACAAAATATGTGAATAAAGAAGAATTCAATGACCGTGATGATGACATACTCAACTCCTATCTGCTGGATATGTGGCTGGACTTGTTGAAAGACAAGGACATTCCCTATCAGATAGCCCAGGGCTGCTGCAGAAGAAACGGCGAGCCGATTGCTCACACATCGCATGACTCAATGCAATCACTTGCTTATCTCTTCGCGAAATATCCCGGGATTCATTTCAATATCCTGCTCGGGGCAGAATGCCACAATCATGACATAAACACTATCGCAAAAGCTTTTCCCAACGTTTCATTTGCTTCTGTGTGGTGGCACAACTTTTATCCTTCTATTATGAGAAGGATATTGAAAGACAGACTGGAGATGGTCCCCATAACTAAAATCGTAGGATACTTTACCGACGCCCGCTGTATTGACTGGGCGTACGCCAGGTTAAAATTGACAAGGCTCGTTCTGGCACAGGCGTTAAGTGAATTGATAAATGAGGGTTTCTATACTTCAAGCCAGGCGCTTCAATTTGCTGAAGAAATGATGTGGAATAATCCGCATAGAATCTGGAAAAAGATAGGCACGGAGGAGGGACTATAATATCTGTTCTACGGGAAAGCAAAGGGAGGATTGTGAAATGTTCAAGATAGCGTTTGAGTTCTTAGGTTTCAGCGAGACACTCAAAGACGTAAACACTTCTGGAAGGATTTGCTTGTCCGGTAGCGCAGGTGTTACGTCCCTGCGTCATGTACGTAATCCCTGCCGCTCGTGAGGGCTTTTGAGTTCACTTCGAGGAGTCCGTGCCATCTTTGGGGAAGCACGTCTTTCAACTGCGCGCACGCCTTTTCCACCGGCACCAGTTCTTTCACGCCCAGATATGCACCGAGCATAACCATATTCGCTGAGCGGATGCTGCCTGCTTCTTCCGCAAGTTTATTGGCGGGTACCGTGACTGTCTTTATGTCATTACGCTTGGGCTCCTTATCAATGAGGGAACCGTTCAGAATCAGCAAGCCTCCTTTTTTAATCATTGGAGAGAATTTTTCAAAAGACGGTTTGTTCATCACGATGGCAGTTGTGGGGTGAGAACTGAGGGGGGAGGCAATTTCCTCCGAAGAGATGATTACGGCGCAGTTTGCTGTTCCTCCCCGCATTTCAGCTCCGTATGACGGCATGTAGGTAACGCGGCAGTCTTTTTTCATTGCTATGTACGCAATGAATTTCCCGATTAACATCACGCCCTGACCGCCGAAACCTGAAATAATTATTTCTTCTCGCATTTCTTATTCCTGTGCCCCTGATTCCCCCTTGTTAAGAGGGTCAGGTGGGATGACATTTTTAATAATGCCCAGCGGGAAATACGGTATCATTTCTTCCTCAAGCCACTTGATTGCTTCCTTCGGTGAAAGTCTCCATGCACTGGGGCAGGGAGAAAGAATTTCTACAAGAGAGAATCCCTTGTTATCCAGTTGAGTCTGGAAAGCTGTCTTAATCAGCTTCCTGCATTTCCTGATATTGGCAGGATTGTTGACGGCGCCCCTGCACAGAAAAGCAGTTCCGGGAAGGCCGCTTAGCAACTCGGGCACTTTCAAAGGGTATCCGGCGCTTGAATCGCGCCCCCGCGGCGTTGTAGTCGTTATCTGCCCGAGCATTGTGGTCGGTGCCATTTGTCCTCCTGTCATTCCGTACACTGCATTATTCACGAAAATCACGGTTATCTTTTCGCCTCTGTTGGCGGTGTGAATTGTCTCCGCCGTTCCTATAGAAGCAAGGTCTCCGTCCCCCTGATAGGTGAAGACTACGCTTTCGGGACGGACTCGTTTGATTCCCGTGGCAACCGCAGGCGTGCGTCCATGCGCAGCTTCTGTCATGTCTATGTTGAAGTAATCATAAGCAATCACGGCACAGCCCACCGGCGCCACGCCGATGGTCTTTTTCCTGATACCGAGTTCGTCTATTACGTCTCCTACCAGCCGGTGGATTATTCCGTGTCCGCATCCGGGACAATAATGTGTCCTGACGTTTTTCAGAGATTCCGGGATGGAAAATGTTTTCTTCATACGATTTCCCTTATCTTCCTGATAATTTCTTCTACGGTGGGTACTCCTCCGCCGGTTCTTCCGTAGAAATGCACTGGCGCTTTTCCCTCAACGGCAAGTTTCACGTCTTCGATCATCTGTCCTGCGCTCATTTCCACGACCAGAAAGCTCTTTGTCCGTGAAGATGTATCCGCTATGATTTTTTCGGGGAACGGCCACAGCGTTATCGGTCTTATCATACCGGCTTTTATACCTTCACTTCTCGCCTGTGTCATAGCCGCCCTGGCAATACGGGCTGATGTCCCGTATGCTACGAGAACCAGGTCAGCATCACTGAGCTCTATCTCCTCGTAGAGGAGCTCGTTTTCTTTGATACGCCCGAACTTCTCCTGGAGATGATGGTTATGTCTTTCCAGCTCTCCTTCACCGAGGAAGAGCGAACGGATC
>JAUVJM010000120.1 GCA_030596585.1 bacterium | reverse complement strand
TTTATGCGTACATAAGACGATGACACCTTGGGTCTGGAATAGGATCACCGTGCTCACGTGCTGTATCAATCCAAAGTTGCATAGCTTCGTTGATGTTTTTTAGAGCGTCCTCCTGAGTGCTTCCGTGAGCCATGCAGCCCGGAAGTTCTGGTACCTCCGCAACAAACGCATCATCTTCGCCACTCCAGTACATGACAACTTCATATTTATACATCAGATAAACCTCCTAATCCATATTTCTGGATAACATTTCGCACTTGTTTAACTTGATAGGGTTTCGCATTGTTGCCTTCCCTTTGAAGATTAATCTTTTCCTCAACACCTTCTTTTCTAAACATATGGTGGCTGCTTCGAGTATATTCTCTAAAACCCATTCTTTCCAGGAAACTGCAAAGGTCATCAAAACCAATATTTCGGTCTGAAGAACCGCTCAGGATTTTCAATAACAACTTTTCGTGTTTTCCCATAACAGCATTATCTCAGAATTGAGCATCTTTTTCAATAGCCATAATGATCAAACTCACCCGCCCCGAACACTTTTGGGGTCGGGTGCAGTGAATTGATAGACATTTTATCATAAGTCGTTTGTCGTAAGACCGGTCCGCTTGGCAACGCGCGCCAACATGCGAGGCCCAATTTCTTCCCGATCATGAAATGCAAAGACGTAATCTGGCCAACCCTGTTTGGATAGGACACAGTGTGACGTGCCAGATTGACGCTTAATTCCAGCCAATTCGCAACAGTGCTGACAACACCAAACGTGCCTTGGTTGATGGCCATTGACTCATGCCGGCACCGCAAAGAGTTCGTCGAGTTCCGGAATTTTTTCGCCGTGTTTCAACCGATCAGCAATCACACGTAAGGCTAGACTTTCAACTTTTGCGATTGCTTCTTCACGACTTTGTCCATAACCCATCACACCAGACAGATCAGACACTTCAGCAATCCACTGACCATCTTCTTCACGTTCAATCTCAATATTCATTAGGTGCACCTCCTTTTTTTGTCCTGTACTAAAGTTTCTTTGTTTAATGCCTAACAGTAAGGATGAGCCACTGGAATTCGGCACAATAAGCGATATACCAATCTCCATCTTTTTCTACAATAGCCGTAAATTCATTGTGCATAGTCAACCTCCATGTTTTAATAAAAAAAATATATCATCAAAGTACGTGTTCAGCTATATTTTTTCCGGATAATAGCGAAACTGAGCGGAGCGAAGAATCTCTCACCACCAATCACCGTATTTTAAGTGCCTTTCTTATGAATGGCAGGCCAATGATAGACATGAGCCAGTAGCCAAAAAACGAGTACAGGAGTGCGACGGCTAACGCCTCATGACTGCTCGCAAAACCGGAAAACAAGGAAACAATAGCCGCATCTCTCGTCCCCATCCCCGCAATCGTTATCGGCAGTAAACCGGCAAATATTGCCACAGGCATTGCCGCAGACGTAAATCCCAGCGTAACATCAGCTCCGACTCCGTCAAATAGAACCTTCGTCTGCACGATTGAGCCAAACCAATTGAGAATCGTCAACAGCAGTATCGGGACAAGCAGTCTGCGATTCCTGCCAATCTTCCGCAGAGAATCCAGCAGCTGAGTGAGTTTTGCCTGGAACTTTTTCTTTCCGGGAAAAGGAAAATCGACGTGTATGAGCAAAACGCCTATGATGACTGCAAGAAACACAGCCGCCGACACGGAGATTATGTAGACGTTGCGAAAGAAAATGCCGCCGGATAAAGCAAAGCCCGCCAGTACGATTATGTCAAAAGCACGTTCCGCAATCACACTGCCGGCTATAGTCATAGTATCAGCGCTCTTCCGCAGACTGTACACCTTGAGAATGTCCCCCGCCTTGGACGGCGAGACAGCACTTATCGGCCAGACGCCAGCGATGATTACCAGACAGCGGGTAAATCTTTCTCTGTGCCCCATACTTCGCAGAATCATCTGCCAGCGCAGTGCCGAGATTATGGGAAAAGATAAGGTTAGCAGGGCTGCCGCCAGCAGATAGACAGGCGGGATCACTTTGAGCGTTGAGAAAACCAGCTTCAGGTTTATTCGTCCGAACAACAGAAAGAATATGACGGCTGTGAGTCCAAATACGACTACGCCGCGGACAACTGTTTTACGCTGTCCCCAGCCGGCAAGCCTGGATAATTCCGTCATTCGATTGACCACTGCAGGGCGGCGTCAGATGCCAGCACACAACTTACTTCTACTTTCTTATCTCTATTGAACATGATTATCTCTTCCCTGCTCAAAGCCCTGCTCGAGGGAAAAAGTTCCTGAGTTTGAAAATACCTGCTTTGAGGAACATAACGCACAGAGAATTCGCCGCCCACCGACAATGTTTGGAACTGTGCATTGCCTTCAAGACTGAGTTCATTCTTCAACGTTATTTTTCCGTTATCATCCACAGACAAAGACCGCCTGAACCGAACCGGCGCTCGGCGGCAGCCAAGAATGAGTGCGCTCCGGATTTTGCCCTTAAGCATGTGGGAAAAACGAGGACTCCAGCCCAGCACGACAAGCGCGGTCCTGAAGATTATATTTTTCATAGGAGTCAACAGTTTGTTTGACGGCATCTCATTCATATAACCGGCCACCTCCCAATTCATGCCATCTGCGCGGCGCGAGTGGTCTGTATCTATCCACTGCGACGTTACGACCCTGCCGTCGGATAAACGCCCAATAACCCCGCAGTCATTAAGGACAATCTCCCCGCGCCTGCGGTCAAAAATCTTAACCACACCCCCTTTGGAAAGATTGGCAGCGGCATAAGTCCTGCCCCTGGCAGCGACGGAGATGCCCGCTCCGGGAAAATACCGCACAAGAGAATCTTCCTCGCATGGCAAAGGAGGCAGCTCAGCCGCTCTGGGTGAGTAGTCAAGGTAGCTCTGCAAAAATTCAGGCACGCGGTAAAAAACGTATCTATCCGACATAATCTCAGGCGGCACCAGTTTCCCTTCAGCCAGCGCCCGCAAGCCTGCCTCCGCAACCGAGCCTGCCAGCGGAATTTTCCCCGCCAGAATCTCAAACCCGTGAGGATAGAAATGCAGGGTATTACGGCTGCCGAGACTCCCGCCGTAGAAACCATCCGGGTAAACGAAGAAACTGCAAAACTTGACCGACTGGTGAAGCACGTCGAGTATTTCCGGGTCGGGATTCGTTTGATAAATCTTGCTCAGAAACGAGACAGTGGCTGAAAGATAACCAGGGTCAACTCCGTCATATTCTCTCGACCATCCTTCCTCACTGTTGTGATAGGAAAGAAATGTCTTCCATGCTTTCTCGAAACCAATCCTCAGATTGTCATCCGCCAGGAGTTCATATGCCTTCCATAATGCCAGGCAAGCCATGGCGTGATGATTGGCAAGATCATCTTTCTCCGACTCGCCCCCGGCTATGAAATAAGCCGCCCTGCGGATAGCCGAGGTTATCCTCATGCTCACATCTTCCGGAATTTCATCCTTCAGCAAACGGTAAGCTTCAATACACGTGAAAGTGGTGAATGCAGTCGGCCCGACCCAACCACGTTCAAAAGGATAGAATTCATCAAAGGAGCCGTCCTTGTGCTGGATATCCGTCCAGAAGTCAAGTCCCGCGACAGCCCAATCCCTCACCATTTGATTTCCTCTGTAGATGCTTCCCGGAAAGCCGTGTTTATATACCAGGGCTAACGCATGAACACCAAACTGCCTTACAGCGTCAGGGAAATCGGATGTTTTGTACAACCAATAGTCGCGATGAAAACACCCGTAGGTAGGAGAGAAAGAATTGCGGTCCTGAAGACCAAGGAGACGGTTTATTTGTGACAGAGCTTTTTCCGCGTACACATCCCG
>JAUVJM010000101.1 GCA_030596585.1 bacterium | reverse complement strand
GAAACCGGACTTGTTCCTGAAAAACCTTCGAAAGATAACCGCAGATGACAGCATCATATTTGGCTGTATGGGAAAAAACCTCCAGCATAAGGTTTTCTCTTGTCTTCTGCAGCAATTCCCCGCCCTCCTCTTCCAGTTCCTGCAGGATTGCCTCATAGCAGGAAGGATCCACGACAACCGCGACAGATTCATAATTCTTTGCCGCCGAGCGAAGCATCGTAGGTCCGCCGATATCGATGTTCTCCACTGCCTCCTCGATCTTCACGCCTTCCCTGGAAACAGTTTCCTCAAAGGGATAAAGGTTTACCACTACAAGGTCAATCGGGGCCATCCCGTGTTCCGACAATTGTTCCATATGCTCCTTGCTGTCCCGCCTGGCCAATAACCCGGCATGGATTTTAGGATGCAGTGTTTTGACCCTTCCGTCAAGCATCTCCGGGAATCCGGTATAATCACTTACAAGCTTTATGGGAATCCCATTCTCTTTCAGAAGTTTAGCCGTTCCTCCGGTCGAAAGTATCTCAATGTCAGACTTCGCCAGCCCCTTCGCAAAATCAACTATTCCCGTCTTGTCAGAAACACTGATTAGAGCCATCTTCACCTTAGCCATGTCTTCACCCTCCCATTAAAATACAATTACGAATTATTGTTCGAGCCTGTCGAGAACCTATCTTCTCGATGCGCTTTTGCTTACTCGAAGAATAATTAATTGTTTTCAAAGAAATAGCGGCGCCAGAACAAGTGAAATTACCGCCATCAGCTTAATCAGAATGTTTATGGACGGCCCGACAGTATCTTTCAGGGGATCGCCGACCGTGTCGCCAACTACTGCCGCCGCATGGGTCGGTGTACCTTTCCCTCCATAATGGCCTTCCTCAATGTACTTTTTGGCATTATCAAGAGCACCGCCCGAGTTGGCATTCTGAATGCCAAGCATGAGCCCGCTCACAAGCGCTCCCACGAGAACACCTGCAAGTCCCCCTGCTCCCAGTGTTAATCCCACAACAACAGGCACAACCACACACATCATTCCCGGAACCATCATCCCGTTTAAAGCAGTCCTTGTACTTATGTCAACACACTTTGCTGAATCGGGCATTACTTTCCCTTCCATCAACCCAGGGATTTCTTTGAACTGTCTTCGAACTTCCTTTATCATCCGAAAAGCGCAATTACCCACTGCCCTGAACAGCATTGACGAAAACAGGAAAGGAAGCATCCCGCCAAGAAGAAGTCCTGCTATCACACGGGGATCCCTCATGTCAGCGACTTCAACCTTTGCCGCTGCCATAAAGGCAACCAGCAGTCCAAGTGCCGCAAAAGCCGCTGAACCAATCGCAAAACCCTTACCAACAGCCGCAGTAGTGTTCCCGACTGAGTCAAGTTTATCAGTTATCTTCCTGACTGATGGATCAAGCTTCGCCATCTCTGCTATGCCCCCGGCATTATCCGCAATGGGACCATAACTGTCCACGGCAACTACCACCCCCGTTGTAGCCAGCATTCCCAAAGCCGCCATGGCTACTCCGTAAGGGCCTGCAAGGTGATACGCAGCCACCACCGATACCGCAAGGACAACTACAGGAACCGCAGTGCTCTGCATACCTATAGCCAGACCTTCAATCACAGTAATTGCCGGACCTGTCTGTGATTTCTCTGCCAGTCTCCTCACCGGAGGAAATTGTGAGGACGTGAAAAACTCGCTGGTCAGCCCGATTATAATCCCCGATATCACACCCGCAACGGTTGCGTAGAAAGGCCCAAGACGCGAATAACCGCCGTAAGCGGCCCCGAAATTCCTGACAATGAAGTATGTGGCAGCCATTGTCAAAAATGCCGCCAGATACATCCCGACCATGAGAGACTTCTGGGCATTCCTCCGGCCAAACAGCCTCACATAACTCACTCCTATAATCGAAGCAACAATACCAGCCGTTGCTATATGCAGCGGCAAGAGTTTCAACGCTGGTGCGGCAAGCCCTAACCCGCTTGCAATGGCAATACTCGCAATTATTGACTCAACATAGGATTCAAGCAAATCCGCCCCGAGACCCGCAACATCTCCTACATTATCGCCGACGTTATCTGCAATCACCGCCGGGTTTCTTGGATCATCTTCGGGTATCCCTGCCTCAACCTTCCCGACAAGGTCAGCCGCCATATCCGCGCCTTTTGTAAATATTCCGCCCCCGCTGCGCGCAAAGAGAGCAACGAAACTCGCTCCCATCGCATAACCGTTGATAATGCCAGGCTCCCCGCGAAAGATAACGTAGACAAGACATAGCCCGAGTAATGCAAGCCCCACAACACTGAAACCCATCACCGCTCCGCCTGAAACAGCCACTGTCAAAGCTCCCTTCAATCCCGAATCCGCTGCCGCCTGGGCAGTCCGGCTGTTGGAGCGGGTTGAAATGCCCATCCCTATATATCCGGCAAGAGCAGAAACAAGCGCCCCTGCAATAAAGGCTACCGATGTAGCCCACCCAAGACCAACCCCCGGCTTGAAATACGGCGCAGCGGAAATCAGGATAGCAACAACGATTACCAGCGTGAACACATAAATGTACTCCCGCTTCAAAAAAGCCCTCGCTCCTTCCTGCACCGACTTTGAGATATCCTGCATCAGTTTATTGCCGGGATTTCTCTTCAGAACCCAGCGCATCAGGTACGATACATACCCCAACGCCATCAGACTCGCAAAGAACGGAATCAACATCTGCTTGTTCATTCAACTACCCCCTTTTAAGACAGTGATTAGCAAAGCAAGCTTTGCAACTACAATCGTAGTTGCCCGATTCACCGGGCCTTTCCAAACTCCGATGCTTCAAAATAGTGATTAGTGATTGGTTAATGGTAACTACTCAGGTCGTTTAGACTGAAGGCTGTTAGGAAAACGTGCGCTTTGCGCTTCCGTTTGGCGCTAAAACCTGTTGTTTTCAAGCAAAGCTCCGGTAATTTTGGATTTGTACTCCTTCAGCCTATAGCCTAAACAGCTTCAGCCTGACTACGTGAGTAGTCACGGTTAATGTTTATTACTGTTCACTGTTCACTGACTACTGCTTTTACTTCTTTATACCAATCCCCGCCATACACATCATTTATCACAACCACCGGGAAATCCTTCACAGTAAATTTCCACAGCGCCTCAGGCCCCAGCTCCCCGTAAGCCACTATCTCCGCATGGACAATTTTCTCACCGAGCAAAGCGCCTATCCCGCCGACAGCTCCCAGATAGACCGCTTTGTATTTCACAATCGCCTCGGTTACCTCCCTCGAGCGGGACCCCTTACCAATCATACCTTTGAGACCCCTGGAGATTAGCAACGGAGTGCAAAAATCCATACGCGAGCTCGTCGTGGGACCTGCTGAACCAACATCATGCTCCGAACGACCGGGCGTCGGACCCACATAATAGATTATCTGTCCCGTTATGTCAAATGGTAACTTCGCACCCGTGCGTATCAGTTCAGCGAGCTTAATATGGACAGCATCCCTCGCCCCGAATACAACCCCGTTCACAAGCACCTCATCCCCGGCATGAAGTCCGGATATGGTTTCCTCATCAAGCGGAGCAGTTATCCTAAGGGCTTGCGAAGGAATAAGCATAAACATTAGACCTCAAACATTTGAACATTAGACCTAAATCTTTTTACATTCTTTGTGCTTTTTTGTAGGGGTCAGGCATGCCTGACCCATTAATTTGTTAACGGGACGGGCATGCCCGTCCCCTACCCTGCAGCCAATCCTGTCTCTTATCTTTTTTATTCTGAATCCTGAATTCTGTCCTTTGTATTCTGGATTCTGACTACTTATTAAAGTATTGCCTCTTTCCTCCTGCACGCGTGACAATTTATGTTGACGGCGACAGGCAGACTTGCCATATGGCAGGCAGCGGTTTCTATGTTAACTGCAAGAGCGGTAGTCCGCCCTCCCAAACCAGCCGGCCCGATACCCAGACAATTTATCTCCTCGAGAAGCTCCCCTTCAAATTCCGCCATTTCGCGGGACTTTTCCGTCAGCGGTCTGGCACAGGCTTTCTTCGCCAACTGCATTGCCTTTTCCGCCGTCCCCCCGATGCCAACGCCCACAACCATGGGCGGACAGGCATTCGCACCTGCATTCTCCACCTGCTTCAGAACAAACGCTTTTACCCCATTCTTTCCGTCCGCCGGCTTCAACATTGCGAGCCCGCTCATGTTTTCACTGCCCGCCCCCTTCGGCATAACGATTATTTTCAAGCCATCCCCGCTGACAATCTCCATATGAACAACAGGCGGCGTATTGTCACCCGTATTAACGCGCGCCAAGGCATCATTGACAACTGAACTGCGCAGGGAACCTTCCCATGTCCCTTCCCCTATTCCCTGCTCGATAGCCTCCTCGAGCCTGCCTCCCGTGATTTGGACTTCCTGTCCTGCAAAAACGAACACGACCGGAATACCCGTATCCTGGCAGATGGGAACCCTCTTCCTTTTCGCGATAAGAGCATTCTCAACTATCTTCCCCAGAACCTCCCGTCCCATCTCCGAACTTTCCCTCTTCTTTGCCTCTCCGAGCGCATCCATTACGTCGTCGGGAAGCACAAAATTCGCCTCCATCCACAGCCTTTTTACCTCGTCTTTTATCCGCGAAACTTCTATCTTTCGCACCAACACATCCCTCAAGTGACTCTTTTATTTCCG
>JAUVJM010000050.1 GCA_030596585.1 bacterium | reverse complement strand
CAGACAGGTGACAGAGAATGCCCAGGAATGGATTTGGGAAGTTGACGCCAGGGGGATGTATACGTACGGGAGTTCGGCAATTGAGAAGATACTCGGGTATAAGCTGGAAGAGATTGTAGAAAAAAAATACTTCTATGATCTATTCCGTGATGAAGATAGGGAGAAGCTAAAGAAGGCGGCATTTGAGGCGTTCGCTAAAAGGCAGCCTTTCAGAAAGTTTGCAAATAGAAACGCGCACAGGGACGGCCGTACGGTGTGGCTTTTGACAAGCGGGGTTCCTATATTCGACGAAAAGGGAAATTTTTTGGGATACAGGGGTGCGGACACGGATATCACCGAGTGCAAGAATGCGGAGGAGAGCCTGCTGGAATCTAACAAGGCGTTAGTGAGGCTTGACCGGTTGAGAACCGATTTTGTCTCCACTGCTTCCCATGAACTGAGGACTCCCCTAACTTCGATAAAAGAAGTCGTGAGCCAGATTTTGGATGGGATACTCGGCGAGACTACCGAACAGCAAAGGGAGTTCTTGTCTATGGCGCTTTCGGAAATTGACCGGCTTAACAGAAAAATCGGTGAGCTTCTGGATGTATCCAGAATCCAAGATGAAGAGGTTGAAGTCAGAAAGAAATAATGATAGTTTTGGGAATTGAAACTTCGTGTGATGAGACTGCCGCGGCGGTTGTCGAGGATGGGAAGAAAGTCCGCTCCAGCGTTGTCTCCTCGCAGGTGGATATACACCGCAAGTTTGGCGGAGTCGTCCCCGAGCTTGCCAGCAGGGCACATCTTGACTTGTTGTGTCCTGTTATTGAAGAGAGCTTTCACAGAGCAGGATTGAGCATATTGGATATTGACGGGATAGCGGTAACCGCAGGTCCGGGGCTGGTAGGGGCGCTTCTCGTGGGAACCTCGACCGCGAAGGCTATATGCTTTTCTCTGAAAAAACCGCTCATAGCGATAAATCACATAGAGGCTCATTTGTATGCGAATTTTATTGACGAGGAGCCGGTTCTTCCAGCTATCGGGCTTATTGTTTCCGGCGGGCACACTGATATGGTCTATGTTTCGGGTATCAATGAGTACAAAGTTCTGGGCAGGACCCGTGATGATGCTGTCGGGGAGGCGTTTGATAAGGTTGCCAAGATGCTCGGCCTGGGTTATCCAGGCGGACCTGCAATTGAGAGAGCTGCGCAGAAGGGTGATGCAGGGAAAATCACCTTTCCAAGGCCCTATCTGCCCGGATCTTTTGATTTCAGTTTCAGCGGACTGAAGACGGCTGTCCTTTACCATATCAAAAAACACGGGTGTAAAGACGTGGAGGATATAGCGGCGGGTTTCCAGGCGGCTGTGGTTGACGTTCTGGTAAGGAAAGTTCTGATGGCGGCAGAGGACGAAGGGGTTGGATCAATTCTTCTTGGCGGGGGAGTTGCGAGGAATACCGTTCTGCGAAAGGCATTGGAAGAGGGGGCTTTTAAGACGGGAATCGGCTTCTTCTGCCCGCCCCCGGCACTCTGCACCGATAACGCGGTTATGATTGCCGGGCTTGGGTTTGTGAAGCTTGAGAGGGGAGAGAGGAGTTCCCTCTCGCTGAATGTTTGCTCGAACTGGGTTTTGGGATCCCCCCTACCCCCCTTAATAAGGGGGGAGCAAGGGGGGATGGGGGGTTGTCGAGTGGAGCGAGACTCATGTTGATTGTTCTGGCTGGAGTTCTGGGCGGGCTTGCCATATTTCTGTTTGGGCTTCAGGTTACCGGTGAGGCTTTGCAGAAAGTGGCAGGGAGAGTCCTGCGCGGGATTCTGGGATTGGCTACCAGAAATCCCGTTACTGGTGTTGTGACGGGTGCATTTATCACTGTTTGCACGCAGTCAAGTTCCGCCACGACTGTCTTTTTGGTAAACTTCGTCCAGGCAGGGCTTATGAGGTTTCCCCAGACAATAGGAGTGATTCTCGGCGCTGATATCGGGACCACATTTACTGTCCAGTTGATTGCATTCAGGATTGCTGACTATGCCCTCATTATGGTGGCGGCAGGTTTCCTTCTGAAGAGTCTTGCTCATTATGAAAGGGAGAAGTTTATTGGTCAGGCACTATTTGGTTTTGGATTTATCTTCCTGGGGATGCTTTTGATGAAAGAGGGAGTCCTGCCCCTGCGTGATTCAGAAAAATTTATCCGGATGTTTCTTGCCTTCAGGCAGAACCCATTACTGGCTCTTCTTGCAGCGACGGCTATCACGGCGATTATACAGAGCAGTGCGGCAACGATAGCTCTTGCGCTTACTCTTGCAGGACAGGGGCTGTTCGGAACTGAGCCGATTGAAATTATCCAGGCATCTCTCCCGATAATATTCGGCGCCAATATAGGGACCTGTGCTACGGCAGCCCTTGCCAGTATCCAGGTTGGCTCCGATGCGCGCCGCGTTGCGGCAGCACACCTTATCATCAAGATAATCGGCGTGGCGATTTTCTTCCCTCTGTTGAGATGGTTTTCTCATTTTGTCCTTGCCGTGTCACAGCTGTTTACCGCGGGCGATATCGGGCCTGCGCGGATGCTTGCCAACTCTCACACTGTGTTTAACGTGCTGATTACCGCAATTCTTCTCCCTTTTTCGGGTCTTATAGGACGGGTGGTGTTACTGGTAATGCCTTCCGGAGGCGGAAAGGAAAAAGAAGTTTATGAAGGCTTGCTTGAAAGTCCGCCGATTGCCCTTGCTGATGCAAGGGAAAAGATAGGGCAGATGTTCTCCGTGGTCTCCGAAGTGGTTTCAAAGGCGATTTTGGTCCTACGCGGTGGTGACCGGCGGCTTCTTGAAGATTTGAAGCGTATGGATGATGTGGTTAACGGTCTTCATAAGAAGGTGACGGCTTTTTTGACCAGGCTGGGTCAACGGACGCTTTCGGGGGAAGAGTCCGGAGAAGAAGTGAGGCTCCTTGGTTTGAGTCATTATCTGGAAAGTTTGGGAGATACAGTTAACAGGGAGTTCCTGTACACGGCGCAGAAGGTGATTGACGATGACCTTTCGTTTTCCTTCGCGGGATTTCACGAGATGGAGAAACTGCATCAGGTAGTCTGCCGCAATCTAAAGATTGTCGAAGGTGTTTTTAAGTCCGGGGACATATCCAGGTTAAGAAGTGTGATTGAGAGCCGTGAGGATTTCAGGCGTCTCTGGGAGGAAAGCTACGGCTCTCACATAGACAGGATGCACAAGGGGATTTCGGAATCGTCCAGTACGGGGGCAATACACTTTCACATATTGCTTAGCTTGGAAAGCATGAATTCCCAAATCGTCAATATTGCTTATTTGATGCAGACGTAACGCACTGTTTCATAAATTCCTGTCATTGCCCGGCTTGACCGGGCAATCCAGAATTCGTAGTTATAGTCTGGATTCCCGCCTGCGCGGGAATGACAAAAGGGCGAGGGAATGACAGACATAAAAAGAAGAAGTTTTTGACATTACTCACAACATAGACTGGAGGAGGAAAATGACGGATTCAAGCGTACTCAAAGAGAAGTGTTCACCATCTCATTATGAGAGATTGGCTTGTCTGAACAATGAGAAACTTTCCAATTTTGTTGCCAGATACGCGAAGCTTTGCAATCCTGAATCCATTTTTGTTAGGACGGATTCAGAAAAAGACGCTGCGTATATAAGGAACAAAGCAATTGAGACGGGTGAGGAAGCGCAGTTACAGACTGAAGGACACACGGTTCACTTTGACGGGATGCACGACCAGGCAAGGGATAAGGAGAATACAAAATTTCTGATTGCGCCAGGCATGAGTTTGGGGCAGGGAATTAATTCTATCCCGGAGAAAGACGGCCTTGAAGAAATCAATGGTTTACTGAAGAACATCATGGCGGGTAAAGAGATGTTTGTCTTGTTCTTGTGTCTCGGACCGGTTGATTCGGAATTCTCAATTTATGCGGTGCAGTTGACCGATTCGAGTTATGTCGCTCACTCAGAGGGTATTCTTTTCAGACCGGCATATGGTATTTTCAGTAAGAAGCAGGCGGATATAGAATTCTTCAAGTTTGTGCACTCTGCCGGGGAGTTGGATGGGAAGGTCAGCAAAAATGTCCGGGAACGGAGGGTTTACGTTGACTTTCTTGAAGATACGGTCTACAGCGTCAATACCCAGTATGCTGGTAATACCGTTGGGTTAAAGAAACTCTCCCTGAGGCTGGCTATCAGAAAAGCGGGCGGGGAAGGCTGGCTTGCCGAACATATGTTTGTTATGGGGGTTCATGGCCGTGATAGGGAAAAGAGTTATTTCCTCGGCGCGTTTCCCAGCTTTTGCGGGAAAACTTCAACCTGTATGGTGGAAGGGGAGAAAATAGTCGGGGATGATATTGCCTATCTCCGGAAGAGAGAAGGGAAGGTCCGTGCCGTAAACGTGGAACGGGGGATATTCGGAATAATCAAAGACGTGGGAGAAAAGAGCGACCCTCTGATATGGAATGCACTGACGGGCAAAGGCGAGGTTATATTTTCCAACGTTCTGGTCAAGGATGGTATGCCGCGCTGGCAGGGGGATGGGAGGAAAGAGCCGGATGACGGTGTGAATTTTTCGGGGAACTGGGTTAACGGCAAGAAAGACGAAAAGGGGGAGAGAATTCCTCTTTCCCATACGAATGCGAGATATACCACTAGGCTTGAGAACCTGAAAAACCGTGATGCAGAATTGGAGAATCCAAACGGAGTCGAAGTCAAGGGCATAATCTACGGGGGGAGAGATTCGAATACCTGGCCGCCGGTGTTTCAGAGTTTTGATTGGGCGCACGGGGTTGTAACAATAGCGGCTTCCCTTGAGTCGGAAACGACGGCGGCTACCCTGGGTGAGGCAGGGATAAGAAAATTCAATCTTATGGCAAATCTGGATTTTCTCTCCATCCCTATAGCGAAGTATATCGGGAACCATCTTGATTTCGCAAGCGGCTTGCGCGAGGAGCCGGTTATCTTTGGCGTAAATTACTTCCTGAGAGGCGAGGACGGCGAATATTTGACCGGGATAGAAGATAAACGGGTATGGCTCAAATGGATGGAGCTTAGAGTTAACGGGAAAGTCTCTACAGTGAAAACCCCCATAGGTTTTCTGCCGAAGTATGATGACTTGAAGATTCTCTTCATGGAAGTTCTTTCAAAGGACTATTCGAAGGAAGATTACAACAGGTGTTTTGGCTTGAGAGTCTCCGAGAATCTGGCAAAGATAGACAGGATAAGAAATATCTACCGGGATGTTGAGAATGTTCCCGAGATTGTTTTTGAGGTTTTGAAAGCCCAGGAAGAAAGAATCAGGCAATTGCTGTGACAATCTTTCTGCTATAACGTTAATTAAAACGAGAATGTGGTAAATCGGTCAATACTATTTGATCCTGTGTGTTTTGGGGAAGTGAAAAACAGCATATAATGGGTAATTGCAAATTTTACCATCTTGTTTAAAGTTTCTTAACGTTGCTCTGGATTCCCGCCGCAGTTTACCCCGTACTTGATACGGGGCGGGAATGACAGGCATAAAAAGAAGAGGTTTTTGACATTACCGGAAAAGATTAGAGGGGGTTAAACGATGAGAAAGATTGGTGGATTGTTCGGGCGGTCTATTCTGGGACCGTTAAGGGAGCATATGACGAAAGTCGGGGATTGCCTCGAAGTGTTTCATCAGGCGGTAGGGAAGTACGTTGACGGGGAATTTGCTTCGGTAGAGAAGCTGTCGGGGAAAATCTCAAAGCTGGAGCATGAAGCGGACATAATAAAAGAGGGTATCAGAAAAAGTCTTTCGAGAAGCGTTTTTGCTTCGTCCAGCCGCGGTGATATTCTTGGACTCATACACAAGGAAGATGATATTAGTGATGCCTGTGAGGACGTTGTGAAATTCATGACTCTCCATCAGGTGAACATACCTGACCGACTTGCCGGGCATTTCCTTTCGCTGAGTGATAAGGTCTGGGAAGTGGGGAAGGTTCTTAATAAAGCCATTCAGCAGGCGACAGGTTATGAAGAGAAGGAAGTTCTCGCTGACCGGATGCAGGAGATTCTCGATTTGCTCGATGCCGTGGAAAAAGGAGAATGGGAAACTGACCAGATACAGTTGTCTTTTGTGAGAGGGGTTTTTGCCATGGGGGATAAATTATCCGCGGCTGACATTTTCTTTCTTATGAACTTGAGCAGGTACACCGTGGAGATTGCCGACCACATGGAGAACGTGGCAAATTCTTTGAAGAGAGTGGTCTCCGAATAAATATTCGAGTCAACGCCGTGTCATTCTGAACCCGAGCGCAGCGAGGGTGAAGAATCTGAGATTCTTCGCGGAGTTTATACTGAGTGAAACGAATGTGCTCAGAATGACAGGCCGAAACGTTCTTTGCTTAGTATTTACACTCCTGAGGTCTGGTTTGAAAGAGTCTGTAGATGATTTTCTCGATTTTTTGTCTCTCGAAAGAGGGTTTTCTCCGAATACCGTTGCATCCTACAAAGATGACCTGAAAGCCTACATAAAGTTTCTCTCCGGCAGAAAGCTGTCCGCTCTCGGCAGGGAGGATGTAGCAGACCATCTTCTGAACCTCAAACAAAGAGGTCTTTCTTCGACGACGGTTGCCAGGCATCTTGCGGCAATCAAAGGATTTCACCGTTTTCTCCTCAATGAAGGCAGGATGGAGAAAGACCCGACTGTTGGCATGAGGACGCCGAAGGTGTGGAATGAGCTTCCCTCCGTTCTCACTGTCAGGGAGGTATCAAGAATTCTGGCACAGCCTGACGGTAAAAAAAAAGCCGGTATAAGGGATAAGGCTATTCTGGAACTTCTCTATGCCACGGGTATGCGCATATCCGAGCTTGGCATTTTGAAGTGGAGCGACTTGAACCTTGAGGTCGGTTATGTCCGTTGTCTTGGGAAAGGCTCAAAAGAGCGAATAGTCCCCGTGGGAAGTCATGCGGTTGAGAGCGTGAGGCTGTATCTTGAGAAAGCCAGGTCCCACTATGTAAAAGGCGGGGATGGGCATCTTTTCATAACGAGACTTGGCGGAGGTTTCACCCGCCAGGGATTGTGGAAAATAGTGAAGAAGTATGCTCTCAAGTCGGGAATCAGGAAGGGCGTTACGCCGCATACTTTTCGGCATTCGTTCGCAACGCATCTTCTTGAGAGAGGAGCGGATTTGCGTTCGGTGCAGGAAATGCTGGGTCATGCCAGTATATCTACGACACAGATTTACACTCACGTGGATAGGTCGCGGCTTAAGAAAATACATGCGAAGTATCACCCAAGGGGGTAACATATTTACCAAACTTTTGCATTTTTTCGCTCCGCGTTATTTCTTAACGGCGAACTCTGCACTTCGTCGGGGCAGAAATTAAACTCCTCCCCCGATATATATCGGGGTCGTCAGACAAAATTTCTGCTTATTCCCGACTCAGTTTGATTTTGCCTGAAATAACGAAAGTCGCTTTCAAAAACACAAAAGTTTGGCTATTTAATTCTTAATCCTGAGCTGAGAATGAGAAATCTTACGTCTAAAATAGAGTCATTTTTCTCCGGGGACGTTGTCGGACTTCTTCGACTGGCGGGTGAGTTGGGGGATGTCCAGGGTCATGCGGTATATGCCGTTGGCGGGTTCGTGAGAGACCTTTTGCTTGGAGTTAAGAACTTTGACATAGATCTGACGGTTGAGGGGGACGGCATTGCGTTTGCAATCTGTCTTGCTGAGAAGAGACAGGGGAAGGTTGTGAAACATAAGCGGTTCGGAACAGCGACGGTTTTCCTGAAATCCGGACACCGCATTGACGTAGCGGGTGCGAGGGAAGAACGATATCACCACCCGGCGGCTCTTCCTGATGTCAGGTCGGGTGCAATCCGAGCGGATCTTCTCCGACGTGATTTTACCGTCAATGCTCTTGCGCTGAGGCTGAACCCGGGGCGCTTCGGAGAGTTGGTTGACCTGTTCAGCGGGGAGTCCGATTTGAGACAGGGCGTGATTCGGGTTCTTCATGATTTGAGCTTTGAGGATGACCCCACACGCATTTTTCGTGCTGTCAGATTCAGTCAGAGATTCGGGTTCAGAATCGAGCGCCGGACCCGTGCTTTGATGAAAGATGCGGTTGAGCGTAGAACCTGTGACAGATTGAGCGGCAGGAGGGTCAGGAACGAAATATGTATGCTGTTGGGGGAAAGGGATGCGGTAGGAGCAATAAAGCAGATGGCGCGTTTTGGTGTTCTTGGCTGTATACATACGGGGCTCGAACTTGATTCGGAGAAGATTGGAGTGATGCGGCGTATCGATGCGGCGGCACTTGTGGTTGAATCAGGTTTTCACCGGAAAGTTGAAAAGTGGCTCATCTATTTTCTCGGTCTTCTCCGGGGTTTAAAGAAAGGAGAGCTGAACAGGCTTTCGAGAAGGCTTATGCTGAGCAGGAAAGAAAAGGAAGCGCTTTTGTCTCTGGCTGAAGCGGGGAAAATATACGGGAGGCTGAGTTCCCTTAAAAAGCATACTCCGAGTGTCGTATATCGTGCGCTCAAAAATATTCCGGCAGAGGTCCTTGTTGTAATTGTTGCCATGGCGAAAAACAGAAACGTAGAGGCACTGGTTCTTAAGTATCTCTCAGACTGGCGTGGGGTAAGGGTGAACCTCACAGGAGAGGACCTTATGCGTCTCGGGTTTGAGCCGGGGCCCGATTTCAGCAAAATCCTTGAGAAAGTTCTCTACGCTAAGATGAATGGCTGTCTCAAAACGAAGCAGGACGAGACAGCTTATGTGCAGAAGAAGTTTTCACCTTCCCCGGGCCTATCCCGATAAAGACCCTCTTTGTGATGTCCCCCCAGAAAAAGCT
>JAUVJM010000097.1 GCA_030596585.1 bacterium | reverse complement strand
TCAAAAACTTCTTCAACTGTGATAGATTTAATACATATCGGATCACTGCAGCTGGATATCTTGGCATTATAGTTCGTTATGCAGGGGCTGCAATACAAATCTTTATAGAAGACGATGTCATTGTTTCCCCGCGGACCGTACAAACAGGGAGTATTGGGACCATAAATTCCGGCAACAGGCGTTCCCATCGCCGAAGCAATATGCACCGCAGAAGTATCATTGGACACAAAAAACCGGCATTTTTCCGCAAAACCCGCCAGTTCCTTGATGGAAAACTTATTTACCGCATTCACGGCGCTGTTCTTCATCAATGACAGGGTTTCCCCAACAAGCTTTTCCTCCTCATCTCCCGCACCCGTAAAAACAATCCTGACTTCGTACTCGTCAATCAACATGTCAGCCAGCCTGGCAAATTTCTCCTTCCCCCATCTGCGCTGTGACATCATATTAACACCGGTTCCCATATGCATCCCGATAACAATACCCTCTTCCCGTATGTTGTTATGCTCGAGGAATAGTCTCACGTTATTTCTTTCTCCATCATTCACATCCAATTTCACAGGGGATAAATCGGCCTGTTCCACACCTGCACCCTTCGCAATGCGGAAAAAAGTTTCCACCATATGTTTATAATCCATATACGCAACCCTTCGCGTATAAGCTATGCCTCTTCCCTGCCCGGGGGTATCGAAACCGATCCTTTCCCTTGCTCCAATCAGAAGGGCAAGAACGGAGGAGGTCTTGGCAAATTGCTCAAAATCCAGGACCATGTCATACCTTTCCCGTCTCAATCTTAAGGCAATGCGAAGATACGTTACAGCGAACGACAGGAAACTGCTATCGCTGAGGAAATAAACGTTGTCAATCCATGGACTATGCTCGAGGACTCCTCCGCTTGTGAAAAGTGTAAGCACATCTATTCGAGAGTCAGGATAACGCTTTTTCACCGCGCTGATTGTGGGTAAAATCATTACAAGATTGCCAATACCTGCAAGTTTGATTGCGAGCATTTTCTCAGGCTCTTTTTCTTCCCTGTCCCCGGAATCAGCCTTTCGAACCATCCTGAAAAAATAGAGCAGGCGGCAAAGGAAAATCCCCAGAAACCTATCAGTCATCCTCGCTAATTTGAGACTTACCATGTTACTTCTCCGTCAAAGCATGAGAGAGTTCTTAGGGCTTGCGCAAGCCCTTACACTCAATCTTTCCCGTTGACAGCATATACCTCCATGTGGCTTTTCATGCGAAGAGCCGACCCTGCAAAAAAAATTCCCCTTACCGCCAAACGAATGAGCCTGCTCCCTGCCCATGCTCTATCCGGGTGTACGGCAAGAACCACATTAGCATCAATATTTACCCTGAGAATCTCAAAAGGCACGAGACCGCTATCTGTGAGAATCCTCGAGATAGTCTTTGGAGAGAAATAGAACAGATGTATTCTTATAAACAACTTGCGCAAAGGATAGACACACCTGCCTCCTGAACACAAGTAGAAAAACCTTGCCAACCTGTGAAAAAGACTGTTCACGTTGGGGGTGTAAAGAAGAACTAATCCTCCTCGTCTCAAAACCTTGCTTACCTTTTCCAGCGCTTTCCTGGGATTCTTGAGATGTTCGATAACCCCCCACATGACGACGACATCGAAATAGTTGTCCGGGAAATCCATGTCCTCAGCCATACCATGGACTACGTTAAGATTCAGCCTGTCTCTGGCACGGTTAACTGCCTCCTTCGAATGGTCCAAACCGAATTCATGCCATCCGCGCCTCTTGAGTAAATTCAAGAACTGCCCGTCGCCGCAGCCAATATCAAGAATCCTGTTATTTTCCCGGTACTTTTCCATCAACTCAACCTTATCCTCATAATCAGCAGAAGATATCCCTCCAAACTTTTCAGAACAATCCTTCACTATTTCCTTCCAGAAAAATTCGTCTACGGCAAATGCATCTTCCGAGTTTGAGACAAAAATCAGCCCGCAGTTTGTGCACTTCTCCACGTTCAAAATACATTCGCTCCCGCCGCGAACACCAATGTAGTCATCTTTCAAAACATAGAGCCTCCTTACTTCAGGAGAGCCGCACACATTACAAACCGGTTTGCTTTCCACGGTACTTATAAGCCTCCTCTTTCCTTTCTTGAGGCACGTTGACTTCAAAAAGATAAAATTTGTGCCGCCAGATCCGGTAGACAGCAATCACTTTTGCATATTTCATCACTTCAGGATAGTGTTTTTTATACCATCTTATCTTGTTTGCATACTTTGAAAGGAAAAGATGTGTGACATTGTACTTGTAGAATACTTTCTTCCCGTCTTCATAGTAATGAGGAGCAGTAACAGACCGGAGATTATTTTCAATTGTCATCGGGATACCCCCATTCCCCAGGATGAGAGAACCCGGAGGGAGCCGTCTCCCTATGTCCCTTGAACTGTTTACGACTGCGTATCCCCGGCCCCGAGCCCATGACCTGTAGAGCTTCGCATTGAAAACCACTATTAAGAAAATCATTGCGAGAAATAAGACGTTTTTCGAAATCCTGTAAATCTTGTTCCCATATTTTAACTCTTTCAGACCGGAGAGAGTTAATCCCAGCAGGACTGTCAATGCCCCGCTCGTGATAAGACAGGAGCTAACTTGCTTAACTCCGGATGCCTCCCGCAGACTGCCAATGCCCCGAAGCCATCCGGGCGGGTAACGGAGCAAAGCATAAAGAAGGATAAACAAACACCAGAGAAAAACCGCAGCCAGAAATCTCCAATTCCACTGTCTGCACTTATCGAGAGAGCTGTTCCCCTGGAATTTTAACATCCCCAGGCAGGCCAGAGAAATAACTGCAGGCATAACCGACAAGTAGTAGCGTGTGGGAGTATAGTCCAGGATGCCTATGAATTCTATGCCCCCAAGGAACCAAAACCATACAAGTAATTCCACGACGTCTATCCTGAAAGGCTTCTTGAACAAGGAAAGCAATACAGTGATAAAATACATGCACGCGGCCGCCAGGGTAAAAGGCATGAACCGCAGCCTGCCCCATAGTAGTTCGGGTCTCCAGAATTTTTCAGCAACGCTCAAGAATCCTGAAGAAAGCCCGGTTAAGCTTAGCCAGTGAGTCCCGAGGTTGGAGATATAATCGAGGTTCGGTATATAGAAAACCAAAAGGTAGATTGCCAGGAAAATAATGAATCCTCCCGAAAAAACAGCTGCATGGTCGAAAGACTTCTTCCAGCCGTTTTCCCTTCTATCCTGAATGAAAAAAGCTGCAAGGGCCGCAAAAGCCGCGGCAACAAAATACACGCCCAGATTTTTTGCAGCAAAGACAAGCATGGTGCTCATACCCGCCAGGAAGAAGTACACGCGCTTTCTCTGCCTGACCGCTCTCTGCCAAAAGAAAAGAGTAAATGCCATGAAAAGAAACATCAGGTTTTCGAAAAGGCTCAAGCGGTTAAACATGATCAACATGTAGTTCGTTCCCAGGAGCAGCAAGACCGCTAATCCGTGCCTGAACCCGAAATATTCCTTGAAGCTGAGATAGAATAGCACGATGGAAAACACGCTCAGCAAGACAGGCAATATCCTGATCTGCCAGTATCCTATACCGATAACCCAGAGAATGCCGTATTGAATGTACGTCCACAACGGACTGTGTATGGTGGGATTCCATGCATCCAGCACCCACGCGCCGAACAATATTTTGTTTCTCGCCGCATGCACGTTGTGAGCCCCGTCCGTCCATATACCCGCACTGTAACTCAGGTTCCAGGGCGGATCAGCAGCGAGAAAAGCAAAACGTATGACGGAGAAAACGAGAAGCAGACAAAGCACAAGAACTACCCTCTGCCAGCTTTGTTTCATGGTACACTACTTCCTTTCTTTCCACACAAGGTAGTCACCCATAATCAGATAATCGGACCCTGTCTTGCCAAGGGTTTCAACAGCATCTTCAGGAGAACAAACCATGGGGTCCCCGTGGACATTGAGACTCGTATCGAGAACAACCCCCTTGCCGGTAAGTTCCTTTATTTTCTGAAGCAATTTTGAATACCTGGAATCGTCACGAGGTATGATCTGCGGTCTGCACGACCCGTCTATATTGATAACTCCCTGTATGCCTTCTCTCAACTCCGGTTTCACCATGAAACCCATTGTCATGAACCTGTCAGGCTTTTCGTTGTATTCCTCCAGCATAACCCCGGCATCTTCCTCCAGCATAGTCGGACAAAACGGCTGGTACCAAACTCTCTTTTTCAACTGGATGTTCAGCCTGTCCTTTATTGCCTGGGAATCAGCCAGTGCAAGAATACTGCGGTTACCCAGCGCCCTTGGACCCAGTTCCATGCTCCCCTGAAACCAGAGCACAATCCCGCCTTCGGCGATAATCCCGGCTGTTTCACCGACAATGTCATCCGATTTTCTGTATTGCAGCCCTGACTTCTTAAGAGTCTCTTCAATCTCCGAATCCGTGTAATCCGGCCCCAGGAAGACATCTTCCATGTCATAGCGCGTCACGCCGTTAAGATTATAGTTCACCAGCATCGCGGCACCCAGCGCAAGACCCCCATCCCCCATGTGGGGAAAAATGAAACAGTCATCCACCTCGGGAAGGTTCCGGATGAGCATATTGACCTTTACATTCGATGCCACACCCCCGGCAATTGCTATTTTGCGTAAACCGGTTTCCTTGACGGCGTTCTTCACCAGCTCCAGTATTCTTACCTCCAGGGTCCTTTGCGCCATATACGCAAACTGTTCCGAGGGATAGAACCAGAGGATTTTCTGAAGCTCGTTGTACATCCTCATAGTCTCATAACGGCACTTGACTTCGAGTCCCTCGACCTTGAAAAAACTGAGCAGAGGGTTCTCCTCATCCTTGATGG
>JAUVJM010000137.1 GCA_030596585.1 bacterium | reverse complement strand
TTATTGCGCAGAGACCTGCGCCTGTCCGTGATGAATCCCGTCTCATGGTTCTTGACAGGACAAAACGGGCATTCCTGCATACCGCCTTCAGAAATCTTCTCTCCTTTCTCGAGAAGGGAGATATCCTGGTCCTGAATGATACACGGGTAATACCTGCGCGTCTCAAGGGCATCAAAGAGGAGACAGGTGCCAGGATTGAAATCCTCCTGCTGAAAGAAAGATCAGACAATTCGTGGGAGGTTCTCTCAAGACCTGAGAGACGGGTAAAAGCCGGCGGGAGAATCAGCTTCAACGGCGGGAGATTGAAAGCTCTGCCGAAGGAGAGACTTGGCAGAGGCAAATGGCTTGTCGGTCTGGAGTACAGTGGTGACTTGTACCAAATTCTTGATGAAATAGGAGAGACGCCGCTGCCGCCCTACATAAGAAGAGATAGAGCGTGGGAATCAGACAGGGAAAGGTACCAGACGGTTTATGCGAAAAAGCCGGGTGCTGTTGCGGCTCCTACCGCCGGGTTACATTTCACGGAAGATTTGCTTAAGAGTCTCAGGGGGAAGGGAATTAAGATAGTAACGGTTACCATTCATACCGGGGCGGGCACTTTCAGACCGGTTGAAGAGGACACAGTCGAGGAACATTCCATGGAATCCGAGTTTTACGAGATTGGAGAAGATTCGTGCCGTGTTTTAAACGAGAGGAACCCGGAGAGCAGGGTAGTTACTGTCGGAACAACTGCTACGAGAGTTCTGGAAACAGCCGTTAATGAAAATGGAAAAGTCGGAGCGGGGTCCGGGTGGACAGACCTTTTCATCTATCCGGGGTATAGATTCAAGGTTGTTGACTCGCTTATTACGAATTTTCATCCTTCGCGCTCGACCCCGATTATGCTGACGTGCGCTTTTTCCGGAAAGGATTTCCTGATGCAAGCCTACCGCGAGGCTATTGAGGAAAAGTATCGTTTCTATAGCTATGGGGATGCGATGCTTGTACTGTAATTAAATTATATAGGAATTTCCTTTTTCTGGTTTGTCATTCCCGCGCAGGCGGGAATCCAGGATTCCACTAGGAGAGCGACGTTTTCTGGATTCCCGTTTTCACGGGAATGACGACTGAAAATTAGTAACGATAGGGTTCGCACCGAAGGTGCGCTAAGTTCTCTGTAGCGGGCGGATTTATCCGGCACAAAAAGATTAGGAGCGATGGTGTTTAGTTTTGAAGTTCTGCATGAGGATAAAAACACCGGAGCGAGAGTCGGAAGGATTACGACTTCTCACGGCATTATTGATACACCGGTGTTTATGCCGGTAGGTACTCAGGGGACTGTGAAGACAATGACTCCCGAGGAACTCGGGGAAATCGGCGTCCAGGCAGTCCTTGCTAATACCTACCATCTCAGCCTGAGACCCGGGTATCCGATAATAGAAGCCGCTGGCGGCTTGCACAGGTTCATGCATTGGGACCGCCCTATTCTTACCGACAGCGGCGGGTATCAGATTTTCAGTATGGCAAAACTGAGACAGGTCAGTGAGGACGGGGTTGAGTTTCAATCCCATTTTGACGGCTCGCGCCGTTTCTTCACTCCGGGAGATATTGTCAGGATGCAGGAAATTCTCGGAGCTGACATCATGATGGTGCTGGATGAATGCACATCCTACCCTTGCAGTTATGAAGATGCAAGGAAAAGTATGAAGCTCACGTCTCTGTGGGCGGAGAAGTCAAAGGCGGTTTATAAGAACAACGGTCAGGCGCTTTTTGGCATTGTGCAGGGGAACTTCTATCCTGATTTGCGGGAAGAGAGTTCCCGTGCGCTCGTCGAGCTTGATTTTCCCGGATATGCTCTCGGAGGAGTGAGCGTTGGTGAAGACAGGAGCATGAGGCAGAAGGTAGTGGATGAAACGGTTCCGTTTCTGCCCGAAGGAAAACCGCGATATCTGATGGGGGTCGGTGACCCCGAAGATATTGTAGGGACTGTGGAGAGGGGCATAGACATGTTTGATTGTGTCCTGCCGACACGAAATGCCCGCAGCGGGTGCATTTTTACGCGAAACGGGCGTATGTCTATCAGAAACAGCAAGTACCGGGACCAGTTTATTCCTCTTGATGAGAAATGCGACTGCTACACGTGCCGCAATTATACGAGGGCTTATCTTCATCATCTTTTCAGATGCAGAGAAATCCTCGGGCTTCGTTTGAATACGTGGCACAATCTTCATTTCATCAACAGCCTCATGAAAGAAATGAGGGAAAGTATTTTGCAGGACAGGTTCGCCGAGTATAAGCAGGACTTTCTGCGTTGTTACAAAGAGCCGGGGTCAAGTCTTGCATTCGAGCATGCTGGGGAGAAATCTTTGTCATCAAACGGATAGATCTGGCAAATTAATAACAAAATGCTCGAATGCAAGACTTGACCCCATAATAGAGGAGTTACGTTATGTTAAGAGAAGTTTATGCGATGGCTGCCCCGCCTGCCGGCGGCAGCGGTTCCGGGTCTCCGTTGATGCTGCTTTGGCCGTGGCTCATGATTTTTGTCATATTCTACCTGCTTGTTTTCCGTCCGCAGAGGCAGAAACAAAAAGAACTCGAGAAGAAGATTTCGGAGCTTGAGAAGGGAGACAAGGTGGTGACCTCGGGAGGGCTCATTGGGATTGTGGCAGGGCTGAAGGAAAAATCGGTTGCGATAAAAGTAGCAGACAATGTGAAGGTTGAAGTTCTGCGCAGTGCGATTTCACACGCTGAGAAAGGAAAAACAGAACAAACGTAGTATCATGTCAACTAAATTGTAGTTGCTCCGACATCTGTCGGAGCAGGCTGTGTGAAAAGCCCAATAAATTGGGCAACTACCCCAACTTATTAACTTGGCGTTATGGTAGAGTGTTGGATTGTAGGACAAGTGCTGGACAGCTTATCCTAATTCTCAGTCTTGTGGAGATGTCATTCCGCACTTGATGCGGAATC
>JAUVJM010000087.1 GCA_030596585.1 bacterium | reverse complement strand
AGGATATCTCCCTTCTCGAGAAAGGAGAGAAGATTTCTGAAGGCGGTATGCAGGAATGCCCGTTTTGTCCTGTCAAGAACCATGAGACGGGATTCATCACGGACAGGCGCAGGTCTCTGCGCAATAAACCCTTCCGGCAGAACATATTCAAAATCTGTCGTTGCTACCACAGTTCTCCCTGCTTCTCGGAACGCTTTCTGAGTTCCAAACATTCATACGCTCTTTTAGTCGCTATACGTCCCCTTGGACTTCGTTCGAGAAACCCTTCCTGGACAAGATACGGTTCGTACACTTCCTCAATGGTATCGCTTTCCTCGCCAACCGCCACCGATATCGTCTGCAAACCAACCGGACCCCCTCCAAACTTCTCAATTATGGTAGACAGTATGAGTTTATCCATATCATCCAGGCCGAACCTGTCTACCTCCAGCATCTCAAGCGCCTGCTGAGCCACATCCTCATCAATCCTGCCGTCAGCTTTCACCTCAGCATAATCTCTCACCCTCTTGAGCAGTCTGTTGGCTATCCGCGGCGTACCGCGCGACCTCTTTGCAATCTCCACCGCGCCCTCATCCTCAATCTCGATACCGAGAATGTCCGCTGATCTATTCACAATCTGCCGCATTTCCCCGTGGTTGTAATAACCCACCCGTATCAATACTCCAAACCTCGCTCTCAAGGGAGCGGTAATCATCCCCGCTCTCGTCGTTGCTCCGATGAGTGTAAACGGCTGCAGTTCAAGCTTCACACTGCGGGCGCTTGGCCCCTTCCCTATCATTATGTCGAGTTTAAAATCCTCCATGCCGGGGTAGAGAATCTCCTCAACAATATGGTTGAGACGGTGCACTTCGTCTATGAAAAGAACGTCTCTCTTATTGAGATGACTCAGGATTGCAGACAGGTCTATCGGGCGCTCAATCACGGGGCCGGAGGTGGAATTGATATTGACTCCCAATTCCCTTCCCACAATATAGGCAAGTGTCGTCTTGCCAAGCCCCGGGGGACCGTAGAAAAGAACGTGGTCCAGAGCCTCCCCGCGTTTCTTTGCCGCATCAATGAATATCTGCAGCTGCTCCTTGACTTTCTCTTGCCCCACAAACTCCTTAAGAAGCTGGGGACGAAGCTTCAGGTCAAGCTCATTGTCTTCCATGGTTTTTGACGGCGCTATTATGTTTTTTTTCATGATTAATTCCTAATTCATAATTCGTAATTGCTTCACAAGTGCTTCAACGCCTCCTTTATCAACTCCTCCAGACTGGTGCCCTCGGGAAGAATTTTCCTCACCTCTCTTATCGCTCTCCGGGCTTCCTCCACTTTGCATCCGAGCGACAATAGAGCAGACACGGCATCCCTCGTCAAGCGCCCTTCGACAGTCGCCGGGATCCGATCTTCCGCCGCGGCTTCAGTTAGAGACACCACTACCCTGTCCTTCAACTCCAGCAGCAGCCTCTGCCCTTTTTTCTTTCCGATTCCCGGAACGGTCATCAGAAGAGATACATCCTCATCACTGACCGCCTGCCGGAATTCATCCACGGACAAACCTGAGAGTATGCCCAGAGCCATCCTCGGTCCGACGCCGCTGACAGAGAGAAGCAGTCCAAAGAGTTCCTTCTCCTCAGCAGCCGCGAAACCATACAGCTGGATTGCATCATCCCTGACGTAGAGATAGGTGTAAACTTCCTGGATGCCCCCGACCTGACACAGCCGGGTATATGTGGATAGAGGAATATGCAAGCCGTACCCCACTCCCTCCACATCGATTACTGCATAGGTGGGCAGTTTACTCACCAGTTTTCCCCGAATACGGTCAATCATGATCCCTCACTTAAGCTTTCAGCTGAGAGCTTATGACCCCCCGGCTGTTCTGGTGGCAGATTGCGGCGGCAAGTGCATCAGCCGCATCATAAGGCTGAGGCGCTTTATCCAGGCTGAGCAGTACCTTCACCATATTCTGTACCTGCTTTTTATCCGCTCGTCCGAATCCGACCACTGCCTGCTTGATCTCACTCACGCTATAACCCTTAACCTCTATTCCGGTATTCAAGGCACATAACATTATTGCTCCGACCACTTCCCCCATTCTTAAGGAAGTCTTTGCGTCTTTGGCAAAGAAAGGCTCTTCTATAGAAACAGCAGACGGCTTATATTCAAATATGATTCTTGCTATTTCCCCTGCGATTTCCTTCAGCTTTTCGGGAAACGATGAAGAGGAAGTTGTCGAGATACACCCGTATGCTGCCAGACACAAGCCCCCGTTCTTCTCATCTACCACTCCCCATCCCACAGCCGAGATGCCCGGGTCAATACCGAGTGTACGCATTCCGTTCAAGCCTCGTCATCAGCCGCCAGCTTTTCGAGCATTTCATCAGGCACGTCAAAATTGGCATGAACATGCTGAGTGTCTTCACTCTCCTCCAGCGCTTCCGTGAGACGCAGAACCTGTTCTGCAGTTTTGCCTTCGACCGCCACGGTTTTATCAGGTACAAAAGTTATCTCCGCATGCATGAATTCAATCCCTTTATGTGCGAGCGCCTCTTTCAACTTCTCAAAATCCCCGGGGTCGGACGTAATCACATAGGTATCCCCGTCAACACGCATGTCTTCCGCACCAGCGTCCAGACTCATTTCCATCAGTTCATCTTCACCGCATTTCGATTTCTCAACGACTACCAGCCCTTTTTTATGAAAAAGCCACGAGACACATCCCACAGAACCTAAATTACCGCCGCATTTACTAAAAACCTTTTTCAACTCCGAAGACGTCCTGTTTCTGTTATCCGTTACAACCTCGACCATCACCGCGGCCCCGCCGGGACCATAGCCTTCATACAAACACTCCTCGTAACTGGCTCCGGGCAATTCCCCCGTTCCCTTCTTTATTGCCCGCGATATGTTATCAGCCGGCATATTCACGCTCTTTGCAGACTGAACGGCTGTTCTCAACCTCGCATTCGTGTCAGGGTTCCCCCCGCCCTGGCGCGCGGCAACTGTTATTTCCCTTATCATCCGGCCGAAGAGTTTGCCCCGTTGGGCATCCGTCCTCGCCTTCTTGTGTTTTATCGAACTCCATTTCGAATGACCGGACATATACCACCCTCTGCTATCCTGAATAAGGTTCTGCCGTTTTACAGCGACTTTCGTTATTTTAGGTAAAATCAAACTGAGTCGGGAAAAAGCAGAAATTTTGTCTGACGACCCCGATGTATATCGGGGGAGAAGTTTAATTTCTGCCCCGACGAAGCGCAGGTTTTGCCGTCCGCCAAAGTGCTTTGGCGGAAAATAACGTGGAGCAAAAACGGCAGAACCTTATTCTCTACTACGTGTCCTCCTTTTTTGCCTCACTTATCAGCTTCTCGCTCATTTTGGACGGCATATCTTCATAATGAGAAAACTTTAGCTGATAACTCCCCCTGCCGTGTGTCATTGACTTCAAATCAGTTGAATAGCGGTCTATTTCCGCCAGAGGCACATGAGCTTTTATTACCTGCCGCCCGCCCCTGGGCTCTATTCCCATAATACGCCCGCGCTTGCTGTTAAGGTCGGAAGTAACGTCACCTACGTAAGCATCGGGTATAACCACCGTAATTTCCACATACGGCTCCAGCAGAGTCGGATGGGCTTCGGAAAAAGCTTTCTTGAACGCCATTGAGCCTGCAATCTGAAAAGCCATATCGGAAGAATCAACTTCGTGGAATGACCCGTCATAGACCGTCGCTTTCACATTGACTACAGGATAACCTGCCAGGGCACCCTTCGACATCACTCCTCTCACACCTTTCTCCACCGCAGGGATATATCTGGTCGGGATGGAACCTCCGACAACCTTGTTGACAAACTCAAACTCTTGGTCTCTCGGAAGCGGTTCTATCCCCAGCCACACATCTCCATACTGCCCTCTTCCCCCGGACTGTTTTTTGTATTTGCCCTGCACCTTGACACTGGAACGAATTGTCTCTCGATAGGCAATTTTTGTCTTCTCACTAACGCAATCCACGCCAAAACGGTCCCGCAGACGTTCCACCACAACGTCTAAGTGAACGTCTCCCATTCCTGTAACCACCGTCTGTCCGAACTCATGTTCATGACGCACTCTCACAGCAGGGTCTTCTTCAGCCAGTTTTGACAAGCAGGTGCTGAGTTTCTCCTGGTCATTCTTCGTCTTTGGTTTGAGGGCGATTGAAGCAACCCCTTCCGGAAAATCAAGTGCTTTCAGCAGCAGCGGCTTCTTCTTGTCACAGAGAGTATCCCCTATCCTCGTACCCTTAAACTTAGCAACAGCGGCAATATGCCCTGCACCCGCCTCAGAAATCTCCTCCCTGTTTTTTCCCCTCGCAACGTAAATCTGATTCACCTTCTCGACAATTTCCCTCCCGGAATTGTAAACTTCAGAGCCGGCACTGAGCTTTCCCGAATACACCCTGAGAAACAACACATTTCCCAAGTGAGGTTCACTAATCGTTTTAAAAATATAAGACGTCAGGGGAGCTTCTGAGGAAAATTCAAGGGTCTCCTCCTTTTCGGTTCCCGGCACGACTACCGGTACAGGAGACCTCTCCGACGGCGAAGGCATGTAATCGACAATTGTGTCATACAGAGGTTTGACTGCGATATTCTGGTACGCGCACCCGCACAAAACAGGGACTATCTTATTCTGAACCACTCCGGCGCGAAGCCCTCTCTTCACCTCATCCGCGCTGAGCTCTTTACCCTCAAGATACTTCTCGATAAGGGCATCATCATTTTCCGCCACCACCTCAACAAGCTTTGCACGTGCCTCTTTCGCCTGTTCGGACAACTCGGACGGGATTTCTCCAGCATCAGATTCCTTCCCATCCGGGTACACAAAAGCCTTCATACTCAGAAGGTCAACTACGCCTTTGAACTCAGACTCTTTGCCAATCGGAAACTGAAGAGGAATTATCTTTGCGCTCTTCCCCCACTTCTCATTCAGATGACCAACAATCGCATTGAAATTAGCAGATTCTTTATCCATCATATTCACAAATATCAATCGCGGCATTTTGAACTCATCTGCATATTCCCATACCGTTTCCATACCCACTTCGATGCCGGAGGTAGCATCTGCGACCAGAATAGCTCCGTCAAACGCCCGCATGCTGTGTTTCACATCACAACTGAAATCAGCGTAACCCGGAGTATCCACCATATAGATTCTGTGTTCGTTCCAGTCAGAGAAAACTACACTCGAATCAATCGTCATCTGCCTTTTTATTTCATCAAGGCCGGAATCAGTCACAGTCGTCCCATCTTCAACCCGTCCCAGCCTGTTCGTCAAACCGGCGTCAAAAAGCAAAGCTTCAGTCAGTGAGGTCTTCCCGGCCCCGCTGTGTCCCACCATTGCTACGTTTCGGACTTTTTCCACTTTGGCTACTCCTTATATCCTAAAAGACAGTGATCAGGGATCTGTTCTTTGATTTATCCTCATCCGGATACCCCCACAATTGCCCACGTATTCTATCACAGCGCTAAGGGCTTGCGCAAGAATAAGATTTTCTTT
>JAUVJM010000135.1 GCA_030596585.1 bacterium | reverse complement strand
CCTGCGGCTCAAGTTTCCCATTCCACGCCCAAAAAGGCTTACCCCTGAATTCAGCTCCGGGATGCTTGAAAATCTCAAACAGTTTTTTCATATCCACAGTCCATATCTCCTCTAACATGTCTTATGTATCTATCGCAGCAACTTCTTGAAATCCTCCATAGCCTTTTTCCACAAACCGGTATCTTCAGGCTCGTAGCGTGCAGCCGGGAGCGAAGCTTTCACAAGCGATGTTCCTTCCCTAAGAGACTCTATTATTCCAAGAGCTTTAGCCTGGATGAGTATATTCCCTATCGCTGTAGCCTCAACGGGACCGGCAACTACAGGCAGCCCGGTCGCAGAAGCTGTGAACTCATTGAGGAGCGCGTTCTTCGCCCCTCCTCCCACAATATACACTATTTTATTCTTCTTCCCTGTAATTTCCCCTATCATTTCATTCGTGGCACCGTATTTCAGCGCAAGGGATTCGTAGACCATTCTTAAAATCGTCTCTCTTCCCTCGGGAACCCTCTGCCCGCTGTCCCTGCAGAATTTCTTTACTGCCGCCTCCATATCATCAGGATTGAAGAACGAACTGTCATCAGGATCAATAAAGGCAAAGAACTTCTCTCCCTTTTTTGCCATCTCAACAATTTCGTCCCATGATAAGTCTTTCTTATCTTTTTCACTCCACTTCCGCCGCAATTCCTGGACAATCCATGTCCCCATGACATTTTTGAGAAGCCTGATGTTTCCCACGCCGCCTTCATTGGTAAAGTGATTCTCGAACACAATGTCATTGATGACAGGTTCAGGAATAAGTTTTCCAACAAGAGACCAGGTACCCGAACTTATGATCAGGGAACTCTCCTCGTCATCAACGGGAGCCGCGACATACGCACAGGCAGTATCGTGAGCGGCGGTGGCTATAACCTCACAGGGAGTTATACCGATGTCCCGGGTAAGCTCCTCATGAATAAAACCTATTTTTGTACCCGGCTCTACAAGAGCCGGCATTATCGAGATGGGAATACCGAATCTTTCGAAAATTGCTCTTGACCATTCTTTAGTGTGGGGATCCAAAAGCTGGGTAGTTGTTGCCCATGTATATTCGCAAATGCGCGCTCCGCACAAATAATAATAGAAAATGCCCGTAATCGGCAGGAAAAAATCCACTATTTTCATAACATCGGGCCGCTTCCTCATCAGCCAGAAAAGCTGATTCACCATGTTAAACGGGTAACTCGGAACTCCCGTCAGCTGAAAAAGCTCCCTCTCGGAAACCACTTCGAAAAGCTCATCTCTTATCCTGTCGAGTCTGTGGTCTCTATAGTTGTAGACTCTTCCTGTTATTTCTCCTTCCTTCGTATAACACGCCCCGTCTGTTCCCCACGCATCAATCCCGAGAGAGTCAAGACTGCCTATTCCCGATTCCGAGAACTTTCGCAGTCCGGCGAGTATTTCCTGATAGATGGACAGGTCGTTCCAGTATATTTTGCTGACGGGAGACTGTCCCTGCTCAGCTTTCAGATAAAGGCTGACGGGCTTGTTCTCAAACCTGTATATCTCCTTCAATTCAAAGCCTCCCCCGTCGAAAATTCCGGCAAGAAACTTGCCTCCCGATGCGCCGATATCAAATGCGCCGACTACTTTTTTCTTCGCCATAAGTTCTCCTCCCATCTCTCTGTCATTCCCGCCCCGCATCAAGTACGGGGTAAACTGCAGCGGGAATCCAGAAAACGCCACAGTCGTGCTGGAATCCTGGATTCCGCATCAAGTGCGGAATGACATTTCTTATTTGGCACTACCAGCCTGTATCTTGTATTTTAGAGCAATACCCGCATAATGTAAAATATTTTCGCACAAATATTTTGACACGGCAACGACGGCAGGTATAATGGGGAAGGTTCAGCAAGGCAAAGAGGGAGGTAACTACTAAGCCGTCGAAAGTAATTGTAGTTGCAGAGCTTGCTCTGCCAGCGCAAAGTAAACTTTGCAACTACATGAACAGTTGTCGCTTCTGACAACTTGATAGTTAGAGCGAGGGGTATTTGCAGTGGGTGATTTCAAGAGCATGCTGCGTTCCAAAGGGGTTCTGGTTGCAGACGGAGCCTGGGGAACAGAAATGATAGAGAGGGGGCTTGCCCCCGGAGAATGTCCCGAACTCTGGAACCTGAGCCGTCCCGATGACGTGCGGGCAATCGCCGGGGCATATAAGGAAGCAGGAGCAGACATCATCCTGACGAACACTTTCGGCGCAAACTCCTTCAAACTGGGAAAAGCCGGAGCAGCAGACAAAGTCTCTGAAATAAACAGGATAGGAGTGGAACTGTCGAGAGAAGCATCCGGCGGCTCACTCGTATTTGCCTCGATGGGTTCCACAGGCGAGTTCCTCCAACCGCTGGGTTCTATATCCAGAGAGCAAATGATTCTCAGCTTCAAGGAACAGGTAAACGCCTTTGTTGAAGGAGGAGCCGACGGAGTAATCATTGAGACGATGACCGACTTGAACGAGGTCAAGTGCGCAATAGCCGCGGTCAGAGAAAACTCCGACCTCACCCTCGCTGTATCAATAACCTTTGAAAAAGGGCCGCGGGGTTTTGCCACTATAATGGGGGTAACTCCCGAACAGGCAGCCCGCGAGCTGGAAAAGGAAAGAGTTGATGCGGCAGGTTCGAACTGCGGTTCGGGTATCGAAAACATGGTCGGGATTGCCCGGGCGATGCACGAAGTTAGTGCTCTCCCCCTATGGATAAAGCCCAACGCGGGAGTTGCTCAGCTCGAAGGGGGAAAGACAGTCTATCCGGAACCCCCGGAGCAAATGGCAAAATTCGTGCCGGAGCTTTTGAATTCGGGAGCGAAGGTTATCGGGGGCTGCTGCGGAACAACTCCCGAGCATATAAGACTGATTGTAAAAGCAATTACGAATTAAAAGATATACTATTATCATTCATAATTCGTAACTACTCAGGTGGATAGGCTGTAGGCATTTAGACTGTAGGTCGGAGCGGGCCAGTCCCGTTGTTAATGCTTTCCAGGGATATTGCACACTGAAAAGCGCCTGAAACACAGAATTTTCTGTCT
>JAUVJM010000133.1 GCA_030596585.1 bacterium | reverse complement strand
GGGGATAACGTAAACATGGAAGTGGAGCTGATAGTGCCGATAGCGATGGAGAAAGAGCTGCGGTTCGCGATAAGAGAAGGCGGGCATACGGTGGGAGCGGGACTGATAACGGAAATTCTGGAATAGGTCTGAAACATGGTTCAAGAAATAATTACTTTAGCTTGCGAGAAGTGCAAGAGGAGAAATTACTCGACCACAAAGAATAAAAAGGTAAATACTGAGAGATTAGCGTTGAAGAAGTACTGCAGATTTTGCAAGAAGCACACTGTTCATAAAGAGATAAGATAAGAAGGACGAAGGCCTGTAGCTCCAATTGGTTAGAGCGCTGGACTCCAAATCCGGAAGCTGTGGGTTCGAATCCCTCCAGGCCTGCCAGCGTAAAAACGGTAGGGGATGGGCATGCCCGTCCCGTTAGTGAATTAATGGGTCACGGCATGCCTTGACCCATACCAAATAATGAATATAAGATTAAAAGTTGCGGCACCCCGTCACAGAGCGTTGGCGGACAAGCGTAGTGAGGGATACTTGGCATGAAGGCGATAGTCAAGGCGAAGGATTTTCTCACAGGCGTCAGGGCAGAGTTAAAGAAGGTTACGTGGACGACTCGGAAGGAGCTGATAGCTTCAACGGTCGTGGTTGTCATTGCAGTTATGATTGTAGCCCTGTTTCTTGGCATTGTTGATTATGTGATGCAGGAGGGTTTGATTTCAGGCCGGTACAGTATTATACGATTATTCGGAGGTTGAGCAGTTGGAAAAGAAGTGGTATGTGATTCATACCCAGTCGGGACGTGAGGGGAAGGTTAAGTCTAATCTGGAGCGTAGGATTGAAGCTTTGGATATGAAGCAATACGTCTCGAAAGTGCATGTGCCGGAGGAGGAGATAGCGGAGATAAGAGGGGGAAAGAAGAAGGTAAGGTCAAGAATTTCTTTTCCCGGGTATGTGTTGATAGAGGCTGAGCTTGTGGATCAGGTTCAGGAGCTTATAAGGACCACACGCGGTGTGACCGGGTTTGTCGGAGCGGGGAGAAAACCTGTTCCGCTTGCTAAGATTGAGATTGAAAACATACTGAGGTCCGGTGAGGAGCAGAAGGCGAAGCCGAAACTGGAGGCGGAGTTCTCAAGAGGCGATACTATCAGGATTGTGGAGGGGCCTTTTGCAAACTTTAACGGGACAGTTGAGGAAGCTTATCCTGATAAAGGAAAGTTAAAAGTGATGATTTCGATATTTGGACGTTCCACACCGGTGGAGCTTGAGTGCTGGCAGGTGGAAAAATCGTGAGGATATCTTAAAGTGGCGGTAAAAAAGAGGGTCATAGCAAAAATCAAACTGCAGATACCGGGCGGCAAGGCAACGCCTGCGCCTCCCGTGGGCCCTGCTCTTGGTCAGCATGGAGTCAACATGATGGAGTTTTGCCAGTCCTTCAATCAGTCCACGAAGGGCAAGGAGGATGTGGTCATCCCTGTTGTGATAAGTGTTTATGCCGATCGTTCCTTTACTTTCATAATGAAATCTCCGCCTGCCGCAATACTTTTGAAAAGAGCGGCGGGTATTGTTAAAGCATCAGGTGTGCCGAACCGTGAGAAGATGGGGAAAGTAAACAGAGAACAGGTCAGGGAAATTGCCGAGACGAAACGGCAGGATTTGAATGCGGCAACTGTTGATGCGGCTATACGCATGATTGAAGGAACTGCCGCGAGCATGGGCATCGAGGTGGAAGATGGATCGTAGAGGCAAACGCTATTCAGAGGCATTGAAGCTTGTTGACCGCGGGAGGAAATATCCGTTGGAAGAAGCTGTCCATGTTCTCAAATCCATGAAGAAGGCAAAATTCAATGAGAGTGTTGAGCTGTCCTGCTGTCTGGGAGTTGACCCGAAGCAGGCAGATCAGATGGTCAGAGGTGTTATAAGCCTGCCGCACGGAACGGGAAAAGAAGTGAGGGTCATCGTTTTTGCCCAGGGGGAGAAAGTGCAGGAGGCAGAACAGGCGGGAGCCGATGCTGTCGGCGGCGAGGAACTCATATCGAAGATATCCGACGGATGGATGGATTTTGAGGCGGCTATTGCGACGCCGGACATGATGAGGGTGGTCAGCAAGCTGGGTAGGATACTCGGGCCACGGGGGCTTATGCCGAGTCCCAAAGCGGGCACGGTTACTTTTGATGTTGCGAAGGTCATAAAGGAAGTCAAAGCGGGGAGGGTTGAGTTCCGGGTTGACAAGGGCGCCAATCTCCATATTTCTGTTGCAAAGGCTTCTTTTGAGGAATCTAAACTTGTTGATAATGTTAAGGTTTGTCTTGCGGCTGTTCTTCGGGCCAGACCTAGTGCTTACAAAGGACAATATTTGAAGTCAGTGGTTATTTCAACTTGTATGGGGCCGGGGATAAAGCTGGACGTCCAGCAATTGACGGCACTTGAGAAGTAGGAAAATGCCAACATTAGAGAAAAAAATCATGGTGGGGGAGTTGAGGCGTTCTATTGAGAAGAGCGCCACGATTCTGATAACGGGATATTCCGGCATTGACTCCAATGAAATTACTGAATTGAGGAGGAGTTTGCGTGAGGCGGGGGGGAGATTGCAGGTTGTGAAAAACCGCCTGGCGCGGATTGTGATGGAGGATAAGCGCTGGTCTTTGCTTGTGGAGTATGTTGACGGACCGACGGCGTTTGTTCTGACCGGAAGTGATCCTGTGCCGGTTGCAAAAGCTCTGGCTGCGTTCACCAAAGAGCACAAACAATTTCAGTTGAGGGGAGGGCTGATAGAGTCCGTTGTTGTGGGTGGAGAACAGATTGTAGGACTGGCCATGCTTCCCGGCCGGGAGCAGTTGCTCGCCCAGCTTCTTGGCGGAATGGTTTCTCCTCTTACCGGGTTCCTGAATGTAATCAGCAGTCCAATCGGGGCTTTTGTTAGAACTCTTAATGCAATCAGGGAGAAGCTCGAAACTTGATTGCATGTAGTAGTGCCGTTTACTGAACACTAACCACTGGCCACTGTATTTTAGGGAGGGTGAGATCATGCCGAAGAAGGAAGCTATCAAAACTGAAGAGAAAGCTCCTGTGACGGAAAAGAAAGAAGAAGTGGG
>JAUVJM010000129.1 GCA_030596585.1 bacterium | reverse complement strand
GCCACGTCAGACCCCCTGAATACCGAGGTTCTGAACGAGATGGCGGTTGTTTTAGGTGCTCCCGCCAAGGTTGTAGTGGCTTCCGGAGAAGAGATCGGGCGGGCTCTGGATGAATTTTCCGTTTCTCACGTTGACAGCGCCGAGAACATGATACGGGATATGAAAGGAGCAGAGGTTGAGGCAGGTCCCCAGTCGATTGGAGAAGCGGAGGATTTGCTTGACCTGGCAAGCAAAGCTCCCGTCATCAAGTTGGTGAACCTGATACTTTTCCAGGCAGTCAAAGAAAGAGTGAGTGACATCCACATTCAGCCTTACGAGAAAGAATTGAGAGTGCGTTACCGTGTTGACGGTATTCTGCATGACGTCCACAGTCCTCCGAAACATCTGGCTACTGCCATTATCTCACGGATAAAGGTAATGGCGGACCTGGATATTGCGGAGAGGAGACTTCCCCAGGACGGACGGGCGACGATTAAAGTTGACAACCGGCAGATAGACATCCGCATTTCCATTGTTCCGACGGCTTTCGGAGAACGGCTGGTGATGCGTTTGCTGGACAAGGAGAACCTTTTCTTAGGGCTTGAGGAACTGGGGCTTTCGTTGGAGAAACTGACGACGGTAGAGCGCCTCATACACAGTTCGCACGGGATAATTCTGGTTACCGGCCCCACGGGGAGCGGAAAGACAACGACTTTGTATGCAGCTCTCAGCGGGATTAACTCGCCTGATAAGAACATCATTACGATCGAGGATCCGATTGAATACCAGCTGCCGGGGATAAGCCAGATTCAGGTGAAGCCGAAGATAGGATTGACGTTTGCCGGCGGACTGCGGCATATTGTCAGACAGGACCCGGACATAATCATGGTTGGGGAAATCAGAGACGCGGAAACGGCAGAGATTGCCGTTCACGCTTCTCTCACCGGGCATCTTGTGTTCAGCACTCTTCACACAAACGATGCTTCCGGCGCGATAGCCAGACTGCTCGATATGGGTATCGAGCCCTATCTCATTTCCTCCTCTGTAATTGCCGTTGTTGCGCAGAGGCTTGTGCGTCTCATATGTGAGAAATGCAGGGAGACGTACGTTCCTGATGAGGAGTCCCTTGCTGAGATTGGCTTGAAGAAAAGCGATACGAAAACCCTTTACCGAGGAACCGGGTGTCCGGACTGTCTCGATACCGGTTACCGGCAAAGGACGGGGATTTATGAAATAGTTATTCTGGACGATGAGATTAGAGATTTGATTCTTCGGAGAGCTGATTCGAATACAATAAGGAAAAAGGCTCTTGAGAAGGGGATGAATACTTTGCGCAGTGACGGAGCACGAAAGGTGCTGAAAGGGCTTACAACGATTGAAGAGGTTCTGCGCGTTACCCGGGAATGATGAGATGGCAGTATTTGAATACGTGGCTATTGATAGAGCCGGGCGGCGGCGGCGGGGAACGGTTGAAGCTCCCACTGTCAGAGATGCGCGTTTCAATCTTCGGGAGAGCGGCGTATATCCTGCGGAGGTGCGGGAAAAGAGTCCCGGCGGAGAATCTGCTGCCGGAAGGCAATTTTTCAGACGAGTGCCGGGACAGGAAATAGCAGTTTTTTCGCGGCAGCTAACGACGCTTCTTGAAGCAGGTATTCCTCTTGTCCAGGCTCTCTCCGGCGTCAGTGAGCAAATGGAGAATAGGACTATAAAGGGCGTCGTTACTGATATCACGCAGAAAGTCCGCGAAGGCAAATCTCTCTCAGACACCTTTTCCCTGTATCCGAACATTTTCTCTGCCATCTTTGTCAACATGGTAAAGGCGGGCGAGTCGAGCGGCTCCCTTGAGAAAGTTTTGGCCCGTCTGGCAGATCTGACCGAAAAACAGATTGCTTTCAGGAACAGACTGCGCTCAATTCTGGCATATCCGGTTCTGGTCGGGCTTGTGGGAACAGGCGTTGCGGTCTTCGTGTTGACAATCGTACTGCCTGCGCTGACAAGAATCTTTGTCGAGATGTCACAGACACTTCCTCTGCCAACGAGAATTCTTATCTTCACGGGTGATGTTCTCTTCAGGTTCTGGTGGCTGATTGGCGTCGTTTTGCTTGCCCTCATATTTGGTATTTCTTCCTATGTTCGGACGGGCCCGGGCAGGATGGCTTTTGACCGCGCGAAATTGAAACTGCCGGTTGCAGGGAAGCTGGTTCTGAAGGCGGCTGTTTCCAGGTTCTGCCGGACACTCGGAACCCTGATTGCGAGCGGAGTCCCGATACTTTCCTCGCTTGACATAGCGAACAAGGTGGTGGGGAACGAAGTTCTATCAAGGGCGATTGACCGCGCCAGGCAGGATGTTAAGGAGGGAGCAAATATCACGAGTTATCTGAAGAAGGAGGGTATCTTCCCCCCGCTTGCCATTCGTCTTATGTCGGCGGGTGAGGAAAGCGGAAATCTCCAGGAGATGCTGGTGAAAATAGCCGATACGTATGACGATGAAGTAGAGACGACGGTCAATACTCTGAGTTCGCTTCTGGAGCCGGGAATGATCGTTCTGATGGGGTTGTTCGTAGGGTTTATAGTCCTGGCAATCCTTCTGCCTGTATTTGAAATGAATCAAGTTATAGTGAGGTAAAGAAGATGAAAACGCGAAAGTTCGGCAGTGAGTATTTAAGGAAAGGTTTTACACTTATCGAGTTAATGATCGTTATTGTGATTCTCGGGATACTGGCGACTATCGTCGTTCCGCGTTTCATGGGCAGGGAAGAACAGGCGAGAAGAATTGCCGCAAAGGTTCAGATTAAGAATTTCGAAACTGCGCTTGCCATGTTCAAGCTTGATAACGGTTTTTACCCGAATACCGAGCAGGGGCTGCAAGCTCTGGTAGAGAAACCGGCTGGCGGCAGGGTTCCCGGCAACTGGAAACAGTATCTTCCTAAAGTGCCTAAGGATCCGTGGGCAAGTGATTACGTGTACATATGTCCGGGACTGGATGGCAGGGATTATGACATCATATCGTTCGGTCAGGATGGAGAAGAGGGAGGAGAAGAAAATAACGCTGACATAAGGAATTAGAGATTGTCGCAAAGTTGTATGACAGAGCAATATCAGAGCGAAATTCACAGTGTTATTCCCATCCCCATTTCCACGGGGATAAACTCCAGCGGGAATCGATTATGCAAGCATGGTGTGCCGTCTTGTAGTTCTAAAGAAGCAGGATTTACTCTTATTGAAATTGCGGCGGTAATAGTTGTCCTCAGTTCTTTTCTGCTTATTGTCCTGCCGAGCTTCCGGAACGTTTTTCCCCGGACCCGTCTCTTAAGTTCAGGGCGGCGCATGGCGGGAGAAATCAACCGGCTTTACCATGAAACCGTATT
>JAUVJM010000122.1 GCA_030596585.1 bacterium | reverse complement strand
CAATCTCTGAGCTACCTCCTTCACTATCTCGCGAGCGATTACTTTCTTTCCGCGAGGCACTTTCAGCGAAGAGAAAAAGGCAGCAGCTTCTTTGACACTCATTCCGGTTATGTCTGCAATCGATTTCTCTGCAACATGGACCGACAGGCTTTCGGGACGCAGTCTCCTGCCCTGGCAATCAGGACAGGGAAGGACACTCATATACCGGTGGATTTGCTGTTTAACGTATTCGCTCTCGGTCTGGTGAAATCTCCGTTCCAGATTGGGTATTACTCCCTCAAAAACCTTCTTATACCGGTGATAACTCTTTTTGCGCCAGAATCCCTGGGCAATCTCCTCACCGCCCGAACCGTAGAGAATGATTTTTTGTTCCTCGCCGCTCAGCTTCTCGAACGGTGCGTCGAGGTCAATGTCATAACGTTTGGCGAGAGAACGCAGAAGGCGGCGATAGTACAGAATCAGCGACCTCCCTCCGCGGCGCCATATCTCAATCGCTCCATCGTTTATGCTCTTGCTTTTGTCCGGTATCACCAGATTAGGGGCAAGTTCGAGCTTTGTCCCCAGCCCGTCGCACGTGGGACACGCCCCGTAGGGACTGTTGAACGAAAACATACGGGGGGCAAGTTCCTCGTAACTTATTCCGCATTGGATACACGCGAAATGCTCGCTGAAGATTTCGTCGATTGCTCCCGTTTGATTAGCCTTTTTAGCCGCACGCCCGCCTTTTTTCACACTGCCTGAAGCAGAAGGATTGGATGCGGACACAGGAGCGGCACGGCTAACGATGACGATTCCCGAACCCGCGCGAAGCGCCGTTTCTACAGACTCAGCCAGTCGGTTTTTCACATCCCGTTTTATTATGAGACGGTCAACAACCACCTCTATGTCATGCTTTTTGTATTTCGCCAGTTCTATCTTTTCGTCAACGTCGCGGATTTCCCCGTCCACTCTCACCCGGACAAAGCCGTCGCGGCGCACCTGCTCGAATATTTTCTGGTATTCCCCTTTCCTGCCCCGCACAAGGGGAGCAAGGACAATGATTTTCGTCCCGGCGCCGAAACCCATTATTCTGTCGGTTATCTGCTGTACCGTCTGGGATTCAATCCCGCGCCCGCATTTGCAGCAGGAGGGAATGCCAACTCTTGCGAAAAGCAATCTCAGGTAGTCATAGATTTCCGTAACCGTGCCTACCGTGGAACGAGGATTTGCTCCTGCGGTTCTCTGCTCGATGGAAATCGCGGGGGAGAGTCCCTCTATGTATTCAACGTCGGGCTTCTCCATCTGTTCGAGGAACTGCCTGGCGTAGGCAGAGAGGCTCTCTACATACCGGCGCTGACCTTCCGCATATATCGTATCAAATGCGAGAGAGGATTTGCCTGAGCCGCTCAGTCCGGTGATGACAACGAGTTTATTGCGGGGAATCTCGACATTGATTCCTTTGAGGTTGTGTTCCCTCGCTCCCCTGATTACGATTTTGTCCAGGTTCATATTTCCCACCAACGACGATTATAGCACCGGGACCGCCAGCAGACAACAAAAGCTTGATTTGGCAGAGTAACTGTTTATTTCTTTGACAAGGGTCGTGGGGACAATGTAGAATGCCTGCTAATCGCCAAACACTGATTACTGTATTTCAAAACATCGGAATTTCAATCTTTTCGTAATTCGTAATTTGAAATTCGTAATTGTATCTTGGGAGGGATGAGCGTGAAAAAGACCGGTGCACAGATTATACTTGAGTCTCTACGCAAGGAAAAAGTCGAGGTTGTCTTTGGAATACTCGGCGGCAGCGTCCTGCCAATCTTCGACGCGTTGTACGATTTCCCAATCAGGTTTATCCTTACCAGGCACGAACAGGGAGCAGCGCATATGGCAGACGGATACGCGCGCGCGACGGGAAAGGTCGGAGTGTGCATGGCTACTTCGGGACCGGGCGCTACAAATCTGGTTACGGGTATAGCAACCGCCTACATGGATTCCATTCCTGTGATTGCTTTCACCGGGCAGGTCTTCACCACAATGATAGGAAATGATGCTTTTCAGGAAGCAGACGTTACCGGCATAACGCGCCCAATCACGAAACATAACTATCTCGTCAAAAAAGTGGAGAATCTCCCAAAGGTGATAAAAGAAGCTTTCCATATCGCGTCAACAGGGAGACCCGGTCCTGTTCTGATTGATGTGCCCAAGGACGTCCAGATGGCAGAAACCGCGTATAGATATCCTTCATCAGTGGAGATGCGCAGTTATAAACCCACTTACGAAGGTCATATCGGTCAGATAAAAAAAGCCGCTGAAGCTATGGCAAAAGCGCAGAAGCCAATTATCTATGCGGGCGGAGGGGTTATTGCCTCGGGAGCAGCGTCCGAGCTGACTAAGCTTGCCCGCAAGGCAAATATCCCGGTGACAACCACGTTACTGGGGCTTGGCGGGTTCCCGGAAACAGATAAACTTTCCCTTGAGATGCTGGGCATGCACGGAACCCAGTTTGCGAACCACGCCATTATGGAAAGCGACCTCATCATAGCCATCGGAGCACGGTTCGACGACAGAGTTACAGGCAAAATCGACGAATTTGCGCCCCATGCGCGCATAATCCACATAGACATTGACCCTTCTTCTATAAGCAAGAACGTGGAGGTTGACATCCCCATAGTCGGCGATGCCAGAATAGTGCTCAGGGAGCTTATAAAACACGTCAGCGCGAAGAAGTATGCTCCGTGGCAGGAGAAAGTAAAAAGTTGGAAAGAGAAGTTTCCCCTTTCCTACAAAAAGGGCGGGAAACTAAGACCGCAATTTGTTGTGGAGCAGATATATGAGGTAACAAAGGGGAAGGCTATCATTGCGACTGAGGTGGGGCAAAACCAGATGTGGGCGGCGCAGTTCTATAAATATACCAAACCGCGGACTTTCCTGTCTTCCGGCGGATTGGGAACAATGGGCTACGGCTTCCCGGCAGCCATAGGCGCTCAAGTTGCCTACCCGGACAGGGTAGTCTTTGATATTGCCGGGGACGGAAGTTTCCAGATGAACATCCAGGAACTTGCTACTGCGGTGACAAACAAGATCCCCGTGAAGGTTGCCATACTCAACAATCAGTATCTTGGTATGGTTCGCCAGTGGCAGGAGCTTTTCTACAAGAAACGGTACTCCCACACCAGTCTTGCAGGAGGCCCTGATTTTGTCAGGGTTGCTGAAGCTTACGGTGCGGCAGGAATACTGGTTGAGAAAAAGGATGAAGTGAAACCTGCTTTAGAGAAAGCTCTTTCCATAGACGGGCCGGTGGTCATAGATTTCAGGGTTGCCGAGGAAGAAAACGTCTACCCCATGGTTCCCGCAGGCGCCGCCGTGAACCAGATGATAAGCGGCATGGCATAGAAACAGTGGACAGGATAGTATCAAAAGTTGTATGAAAGAAACATGAAAGCTATGCATGTCATTACCCAACTTGATCGGGTAATCCAGAAAAGCAGTTTAAAACACTGGATTCCCGCTGCAGTTTACCCCGTACTTGATACGGGGCGGGAATGACAGAGATGAGGAGTAAGCTATGAAACACATAATTTCAGT
>JAUVJM010000144.1 GCA_030596585.1 bacterium | reverse complement strand
GATGGAGAGAACGTTCTTTCCACCTCGAACAGGAATTTTAAGGGCAGGATGGGCAATCCTGAGGCTTTTGTCTATCTGTGTTCGCCGGCGACTGCCGCTGTCTCAGCGATGACCGGAAAGATAACTGACCCGAGGGAAGTATTGTGAATGCTGGAAAGGCATGGAAGTTTGAAGATGGTATCAGTACCGACCTCATCTGTCCGGGCAGGTATTATCACCTGCGTTCGAATCTGAAAGAGCTTGCGACCCATGTTCTTGAAGATGCCCGGAGCGAGTTTGCCGGTTCTGTGAAGAAAGGCGATTTTGTTGTTGCCGGAGCAAATTTCGGGCTTGGGTCAAGCCGGGAACATGCCCCGCTGATAATCAAGATGGCGGGAGTATCGGCAGTTCTGGCGAAATCATTTGCAAGAATTTTTTACCGGAACGCTGTTAATGTCGGACTTCCCGTTATTATCTGTGACACGGAGAAAATAAATGATGGCGATGAGCTTTCGGTGGATTTCGCAGAGGGGAAAGTGAAGAACGGCACGACGGGTCAGATTGTACTTTTCCGCGCCATTCCTTCGTTTATGTCGGATATCCTCAACGAAGGCGGATTGGTCCCCTATTTGAAGAAACACGGGGGCATTGAAATATAGGTAAGGTCTTATGGAATTTAATTTCTTAAAACTGCCGGAAAAAGGGGAGAGGATTTGTTTCTCCGATGGGAAGGTTCATGCTCCGTCGAATCCTGTCATTCCCTATATTGAGGGAGATGGTATCGGCCCAGATATTATGAGGGCGTCGCGGCGGGTGTTTGATTCTGCTGTTCGGAAAGCTTACGGAGGCAGGAAGGAAGTTGTCTGGTTTGAAATTCTTGGCGGGGAGAAGGCTTTCAAGGCTTGCGGCGAGTATTTGCCGGAGGATACCCTGAAAGCAATAGAGTATTATGTGGCTGCGATAAAGGGGCCCCTGACGACGCCTGTCGGGGGCGGGCACAGAAGTCTTAACGTTACCATCCGCCAGAAACTCGACCTCTATGCCTGCGTTCGTCCCGTCAGGTATTTTGCGGGTGTTCCTTCGCCCGTCAAACATCCGGAGAAACTAAACGTTGTCATTTTTCGCGAGAATACCGAGGATGTCTACATCGGTAGTGAATGGGAGTCCGGCTCTAAAGAAGCAAAGGGGATGATCGAATATCTGAACCGGAAACTCGGGACGAACATCCGCGCCGAGTCAGGCATAGGGATTAAACCCATTAGCAGTTTCGCGACAAAGCGGCTTATGCGCAAAGCCCTAAACTATGCAATCGAACATGAGAGAAGTTCGATCACCATAATGCACAAAGGAAACATAATGAAGTGGACGGAAGGCGCTTTCAGAGAATGGGCTTATGAAACGGCGAGAGAAGAATTCGGCGAAATAGTAGCGGAAGAGGGGCAGGCTAATGCCCGGGGCAAGATTCTGATAAAGGATAGAATAGCGGACAGTATGTTCCAGCAGGTTTTGACAAGACCTGATGAATACGATTTAATCGTTGCGCCTAATTTGAACGGGGATTACATATCCGATGCTTGTGCCGCACAGGTTGGCGGGTTGGGAATTGCACCGGGTGCCAATATTGGAGACGGAGTAGCTGTTTTTGAGGCAACGCACGGGACTGCGCCCAAATATGCCAATCAGGACAAGGTCAATCCCGGGTCTCTTATCTTGTCGGGAGCGATGATGTTCGACTACATCGGATGGGAAGAAGTATCGCAGATAATTGTTGAGGCTTTTGGAGAAACAATCCGGCAGAAGCGGGTTACTTATGATTTGGCACGCCGGATGGAAGGAATTGCAGAACTCAAGACGTCTGAGTTTGCTTCAGCCATTGTAGAAAATATTGGTTAGCAACAAGCCCTAAGCGTGAATTTTTCTATGTTGTGTCCTCTGATATATTCGGCACCGGTTTGTATCTTGCTTCCCTCGGGTTGAACTGACCTGAGGAGCAGACATCCCTCTCCGGTTGAGATGGTTATTCCGTCTTCTGAAGTTCCGGTAACCACTCCTGGCGCTGCGCCTTTGTTTCCCTCTCCGGAAAGTTCCGTCTCCCATATGATTAGTTTCTTCGACTGCCCGTTGGGATAAGCCCGCGCTCCCAGATGAGGATTGAGCGCCCGCACGAGATTGTGAATACTCGGGGCAGGTTTGCTCCAGTCGATAAGGCAGTCTTTCTTTTCAAGCATAGGGGCATAAGTCGGGTTTCCTTTCTGTGGCTTGCGGCTTACCTTTCCTTTCTTTATCCGGTTGAAAGTTTCCGCGAGGACCTCTGCGCCGAGTCGGGATAACTTTTCTCTGAGGCTTCCGGTTGTATCAGAGACAGAAATGTCCAATTCCCGTTGTATAATGATGTCTCCGGTGTCCATCCCTTCATCCATGTATATGCAGGTAATGCCGCCGGTCTTTTCGCCTTTTCTCAGTGTCCATTCGATAGGACAGGGGCCTCTGTGGCGCGGAAGTAAAGACGGGTGGATATTGATACAGCCAAGCGGTGGTAATTCCAGTAACGGAGGTTTCAAAATGGCTCCGTAGGCGACGACCACTATCAGATCCGGTTTCAGGTTACCTATCTTCTTGATTACATCAGGGTGGGAGACATTCTGCGGCTGGAGGATTTTTATATTCTTCTCCGTTGCAAGCACCTTCACGGGTGGCGGATTCACTTGCCGTTTCCTGCCGCTGGGGCGGTCCGGCTGGGTTACCACTGCCGCCACGTGCTCTTCCCGAATTGCTAATTCCAGCAT
>JAUVJM010000018.1 GCA_030596585.1 bacterium | reverse complement strand
TTACCCAAAGTACTCAAAATTGGGCAAGCAAAATAACCCCTAAGCAAAGAAATAATCTCTTCAAGTGGATTAAGCATAATATTACTCCTTACGTTTTAACAGGACTTTGTTAATTTCCCGCACAATTTCTACTCAGGAGATATATGCCTGGTCTTCTCCCAGAATTCCTGGAGAAATGCTATAAATACACCAAGCATTACTCCGAGGACCATAGCAATGGCAATATTTTGTCTCTTTTTTGGCCTTATGGGGCTTGAGGAAACCATTGGTTCCTGAATCAATCTCACGTCATTAATTCTATCTTTTTTTGCATTTAAACTTTCTATCTTTAGTTGTAGTTTTCCAATCTGACTTTGCAAATTCTTAATGGAGATTCTTATTTCCTCTTCCTCTATCTTGACATCGACTAACTGCTTGCCTATCTGATTAATGTAACTGGCTAACAGAATGTCTCTATCCTGCAACTTTTTTCTATATTTAGTTCCTTCTATCTCGCTAATCAACTCACTCTCTCTTTCCCCCAATATTTTTAGCATTTTCTCTCGCGATTTCACATTATTATTCTTTGTTCCAATATCACTTGAGACAATAGAGATTTCCCTTTCTATATTGTTTCTCACAAATTCCAGCTTATCATAATATGTTTCAGATAGGTGTTTAAGTAACTGATTCAAAATTCTTATGCCATCTTTTACTTTCTCCTCCTCCCGTTCTATACTGATTTTCAGTATCTCTAACTTCTTTGGTTGAGAAACTTTAAATTTGAGTGGTCTTTTTGTAATCAAGCTCAATGCTTTTATTATTCTGGGATTAAAAGTTCCACCCTCAACCGCCGCTTTCATATTAACTGGTGAATCCAAATATACTTTCTCTCCAACATCAGTAACCTGACTGGGAGGTTCGAGAATCATTGAGATTTTATAAACCCTCGGGCTCAGGAAGCTGACAATGGCTGTAACTGCCACTGACACGAAAAGAACAGTAAGGATAACCTTCTTTCTTTTGAAAACGACATTGATGTAGTCACGTAAATCTATTTCTTCCTCCGGCATTTCAATTCCCCCTTTGCAGTTCCCTTTGGCAACCTAATAGCTACTTCCGTGAACTGGTTTATTTTCCCATGGCGCTTCGCCGAAAAGGGAATGTCAGCTATATCCTTTCGACTTTATTCTTCATCTTCTTGTATTCTTTTTTGCAACTCTCGCAGACAGCACCTGGTTCTCTGAATTCCAATTTTATGCCGCACTCACACATCCATCCCGTTATCCTTGCGGGATTACCATAAACCAGAGCATAATCCGGTGTCTCTTTTGTGACTACGGAACCGGCTCCTATAAAAGCGTATCTCCCAATATTATTTCCGCAGACGATTGTTGCGTTTGCACCGATGGCTGCGCCTTTCATAACGACTGTTTCACGCAGCTCATCCATTCTGGGAATGGCACTGCGCGGATTATGTATGTTTGTAAACACACAGGATGGGCCGCAGAAAACATCATCTTCCAGCGTAACACCTTCATATATTGAAACGTTATTCTGGATTTTGCAGCCATTCCCTATGGTAACATTCGGACCAATCACAACATTCTGGCCGATTTTGCAATTTTTGCCTATATAGCAGTCTCGAAGGATGTGAGAAAAATGCCATATCTTGGTGCCTTCGCCAATTTCGACATCATCATCTATGTAAGATGATTCATGGACAAAGAATTTTTTCTGCTTCAAGGATTACCCTCCATATCTATGGATTCCTGTGCCATCTGAAGCACTTTCAATACCCTGAGACCTTCTCTACCGTCCGTAAGGGGCGATTCTCTTTTCTCAACACAATTTATAAAGTGCATGCAGCTTTCCTGCAATGGTTCCTTTTTCTCAACATTGACTATTTCCTGTTCTGCTTTTGAAGTTACAGGAACACCATTATCCCATTCGACTTTATGCGGGAAAATGACCAGTTTATTACTATCCATGTCATCAAAGACTGCCATCTTGCGGCTGCCGACAACAACAAATTTCTGTTCCTTAAACGGATTCAACCAGCTCACGAATATGTGTGCGTTAATCCCGTTTTTGAATCTCATAAATGTAAGGGTTATATCTTCCACGGCATGCTGGAGGTAAACTGCCCCGTGTGCAGCTACACTTTCAGGCAAGTGCCCAGCAATGGAAAGAATAAGGGAAATGTCGTGCGGGGCAAAACTCCAGAGAATGTTCTCTTCTTTCCTTATCTTCCCAATATTCAGTCTATTTGAGTAGATATAGTTTAGCTTGCCAAGCTCATTCTGTTTGATTAATTCCTTTAGTTTTATAACTGCAGGATGGTACTGCAGAATATGGTCCACCATCAGTATTCTTTCTTCTTCTGCGGCAAGGCTTACAAGTTCTTCTCCTTCATTGACTCTGAGTGCAAGCGGCTTTTCGACAAAGACGTCTTTGCCTCTTAAAAGAACTTTTTTTGTCAGCTCGAAATGTGTGGCGGCGGGTGTTGCTATAGCTACGGCTTTAATATCGTCATTGTCCAGAATGTCGTCAATAGATTCCGTTACATGAACGTCCGGATAATTTTCCTTTGCAAATTTCAATCTGGCGGTATCTGAATCGCAGATAGTGTTCAGAACACCTAAGTCGTGGAAATTTCGCACCAGGTTCTTACCCCAGTATCCACAACCTGCGACTGCTATATTCAGTTTATGTTTGTCCTGGTTCAATTCTATCGGCTCCAAGGTTATAGGAACTGTCTTCACAGAGCGTTTTCTATCACCCCGGTTATTTCCTCAATCTGCTCACCGGTTAACTCAGGGTACATTGGCAGAGACAGGACTTCATCCTGCGCTTTTTCGGCGATGGGGAAATCGCCGGGATGATAATCTAAATCTTTGTAGATTTCCTGAAGGTGCAGGCAAAGAGGATAGTAGATTGCTGAAGCAATGCCGTTTTTCTTAAGATGCTCCTGCACTAAATCCCGGTTTTTCTTCAGGCGTACGGTGTAATAGTTGAAACTGTGTCTGGTATAGTCAGGAACTTCGGGCGCAAGGACACCATGATTGTCACCGAGCATCCGGTTGTAGCAGGCTGCGTTATCTATCCGCGCGTCTATCCATTTGTCTATGTGTTTTAGTTTGACCCGGAGTATTGCCGCTTGAAGAGTATCCATGCGGCTGTTGAAGCCATGCATTAGGTAATGGTATTTAACGGTTGAACCGTGATTACAAAGTGTCTTTACGGTTTTGGCAATTCTCTCATCATTGGTAATGACCATCCCTCCGTCCCCGTAACAGCCCAAGGTCTTGCCGGGGAAAAAGCTCAGGCATGCCGCATCTCCTAAGGAACCCACTTTCTTTTCCCTGTATTCAGAACCAAAAGCCTGGGCGCAGTCTTCAATAACTTTTAGATTATGCTTTTTAGCCAGCGAGAGAATTTTATCCATCTCACAGGGCAAACCATAAAGGTGAACCGGCAATATCGCTTTGGTGCGTTTGGTTATTTTTGCTTCGATTTTATCTGCATCGATATTATAAGTTTCGTAGTCTATGTCGCAAAAAACGGGCTTTGCTCCTGCGCGGCAGATTGCTTCGGTAGTTGCAATAAAGGTGAAAGGTGTCGTTATTACTTCATCGCCGTTGGTTATGCCTGCCGCCAAGAGTGATAGAACCAGCGCGTCTGTTCCAGACGCGGCTCCCACTGCGAGTTTCGTGCCGAAGTATCGGGCGATTTCCTCTTCTAAGAGTTTTACCTGTGGACCAAGGATGAATTTTGTTTCCTGAAGAACTTCCTTTACTGCGGCATCTATTTCCTGTTGTATGGTTTCGAACTGTTTTTTTAGGTCAGTTAAAGGAATTGGCATTTGTACTCTCCGTTTGTTCGGCATTTAAGGCAAAGCAAGCTTTGTAACTACACGGCTGATTGACTGTTCTCACATTATATACTGCCTCGATAGAAAAACAACTCATTTCTGTGCGTTGGGTGGATTTCGGTTGATGAGAAGGGGCAAGTGGGATAGAATCAGGATGACAGATGAGGGTTTAAGAGTGGAAGATAAAATAGCTGCCGATTGCAGGTTCTTCTCCGGAGAGAAACCGTGTGTTTTCCACAAAGAGCACGGGGTTAAGTGCAGCGATTGTTCATATTACAGTCCCGTTCGTGAAAGAATTCTCATCATAAAGATGGGAGCGAAGGGGGACGTTTTAAGAACAACCTGCATACTTACGGGGCTGAAGGAGAAGTTTCCTGATTCCCATATAACATGGGTGGTGGAGAAGGGTTCAGGGGACTTACTCCAGAACATGAGGCTAACGGGTCAGGCATGCCTGACCCCTACAGAAGCCTGCGGCTGCAAGATAAATTTGCTTGATAGAATAATGGAGTTTTCTCCTGAGACGGTAACCGTTCTTCAGGCAGAGAAGCTCGACCTTATTTTAAGTCTTGATTCGTCGGCGGTGAGTGCCGCTCTTGCAGAGAAATTGAGCGCTCGCGAAAAGAAAGGGTTTGGACTCAGCGCGGAGGGGAAGATATATCCGTTCAATCCCGAAGCGGAAGAATGGTTCAGGATGGGTGTTTTTGATGACGTAAAGCGCAGGAATAAAAAGACATATCAGGAGATAGTGCTTGAGATTTGTGGAATGGGTTCGATGAATCGAACCGGTGCAGGTTCAAGTTTGATAAATCAAACCGCTACAGGGAATTGCGAAATAATTGTCAATCTGACTGATGAGGAGAAAGAGTTTGCGAGGGCTTTCTCTAAGGAGAATGGGATAGGTGGTTCCTCGCCGGTGATAGGGCTGAATACTGGTGCTGGTGGGCGCTGGCGTTTCAAGAAATGGACGCTGGATGGGTACCTGGAGCTCATCGGTAGGCTCCATGAAGAGCTTGCGGCGAAAGTTCTATTGTTCGGCGGTGAGGAGGAGGAAGAGCGGAATCGGCGGCTGAGAGAGAAATCGCGCTATCCTGTTATTGACACCGGCTGGGGAAACAGTCTGAGGGAGTTCCTTGCTCTCCTGAGTCTTTGTGACCTTGTGGTGGCGGGTGATACTCTTGCTGCGCATGCGGCAGTTGGTCTCGGGAAGAAGGTTGTTGTTCTTTTCGGTCCCACTTCGGCTTCTGAGATAGAGCTTTACGGGAGAGGGGAAAAGGTTGTCGCTCCAATTGATTGTGCAGGCTGTTATCGCCAGAGTTGCGACCGCAAGCCCGCGTGCATGGATTTGATAACCGTTGAGTCGGTGTTTGAGGCAACATCAAGATTGCTTCGTCGCTCTTAGCCTGCATTATTCAAAGCTATGCATGTCATTCTGAGGAGCGTTAGCGACGAAGAATCTATGGAGATTCTTCGCTTCGCTCAGAATGACAGGTCAGCTCAGAATAACGGGAAACATTGTGATTCACCAAACGCATACATGAAAACGGTAGTTGTTATTCCCACTTATAACGAGAGAGAGAACATTGCTCTCCTGCTGGATAAAATCAATTCCCTTGGTCTTGAGAATCTTGAGATAATTGTGGTTGATGATGATTCTCCCGATAGGACATGGGAAATCGTTGAGGACAGGAGGAGAGAGGATGCCAATCTACATCTTTTGCGAAGGACGGAGAATAGGGGAAGGGGACTGGCGGGGATAGCAGGCTTCAAGCATGCGCTTCAAGTCGGCGCTGACTGCGTCATTGAAATGGATGGGGATTTCTCCCATAACCCGTTGTACATACCTGAGTTTGCGAGGGCGATTGAAAAGGCTGATGTCGTTCTCGGTTCCCGTTTTGTCAGCGGGGGAGGTTCCGTAGGAAGAAGTTCATTGAGGACACTTATCAGCAAACTTGCGGCTTCCTACATTCGCCTGATGCTCGGGTTTAGCGTAAAGGACCCGACCTCAGGTTTCAGGTGTTTCAGGAGAAGAGTGCTGGAGGAGATAGATTTGTCCAGCCTCAAGGCGAAAGGTCCTTTTATCGTTACTGAAATTCTTTTTCGCTGCCACGGGAAAGGTTTCGGGATAACCGAGATTCCGATTGTTTTCAGGGAGAGAGTCCGGGGCAGTTCAAAATTGGGCTTCGGAGTTCTTTTGAAGAATCTGTTTGGGGTTGCAGGTTTGAGATTTAGTAAGCAAGGGCTGCATAGATTAACGGGTCAGGCATGCCTGACCCCTACATCTGAAAAAATAAATAATCCCGTAGGGGACGAGCATGCCCGTCCCGCTAATCTCGAACAGTAAATGGTTACACGGTTCACCGAATATTTACCTGATTACAATATCTTAAGCTACCTCGGGAAGGCGATGGCTCTTGCTAAATCCTGTCCTTCCCAGAAAGGATAACCTTTAAGAGGCTCAGCGGCTACTGCATGAATACCTCCCCAGTTATCGAGGACAAAGTAACCTGTTTCCGGAAGGCGCGGGTCTATTTCCAAATCCCTTGCCATTGCACTCCCGTCCCAGTAGGGATAATTTTCTATTTCCGGAGCGCCATTACGCGGATGTATCCCGCCGTAGCAATCAAGGATGTAGAAGGAGCCATCGTTTCTTATCTCTAAACCTCTTGCTATATCCTCATCGGGCCAGTAGGGGTAGTTCTTGAGTTCCGGCGCTCCGCCGCGTGGATGTATTCCGCCGTAACAGTCAAGAACATAAAATCCCTGACCGTTTGGGTTGAACTCAAGGTCTCTTGCTACATCCTGATCATCCCAGTATGGATAATCTTCAAGCGGAGGCGCTCCGTCGCAGTTATGTATTCCGCCGTAGGCATCCAGAACATAAAATCCAGTTCCATCGGGACTGAATTCCAAATCTCTTGCTATATCCTGTCCTTCCCAGTATGGGTAATCTTTAACTGCCGGAGCTCCGTCACATAAATGTATTCCTCCGAATGCGTCTAAAACATAATATCCTCTATAGACATAACCTCCTCTGCCTTTTCCTGAGAGTGTAGCGTAGCCAATATGGAGTGTACCGCTGGGGCCCCTTCCTGTATACCACATTTTCCATGAACCTTTGAGCACACACGGGCCAAACGTGGTTAAATTGTCCCAGGAACCGGGAGCACCTCTCTCAATTACCGGATTATTTTTACCCATTTTCCAACTAATTCCGTTTGAGGAAGTTGCATATCCAATAGCCCAGCCAGCACCCAGCCCTGTATACCACATTTTATATGTTCCACCATCCTTGATTACACAGGGCCAGGATACCATATTTGCATCCCAGCCGCTTCCGCTTTTCTCTAAAACAGGGTTGCCGGCATATTTATTCCAGTTAATTCCATCAGGAGAAGTTGCATATCCAATATCCCCGCCTCCAGCACTCACCCCGGTATACCACATCTTATAGGTTGCCCCATCCTTTATGACACAGGGCGTGCTAACACCATTTTCGTCCCACTCACCTTGGTTCCCAAGCGGAAGAACAACTCCAAGTTTTGCCCAGGCAGTCCCATTGTTTGAAGTAGCATATCCTATCCTATCGTTAACTCCTCCATCTCCACCTGTATACCACATTTTGTAAGTTGAACCATCTTTGATAACGCAGGGAGAATGAATGCTTCCGCTGTCAAATTCTCCGCCTGCTCCCAATGGAAGGACCGGGACGTTGTGTTTTGACCAGCTAATCCCATTTGTTGAGGCGGCGTATCCGATGGCCTCGGCAGCGCCTCTCCCGCCATACCACGCTTTATATGTTTCCCCATCCTTGATGACACTTATAGTCCATGTGCCCACAGAATCCCATTCCCCGGCAGTTGGGGTAAGGACGGGATTATTCTTATACTTTTCCCAGCCTGCCTCACTGACGGACGCGGTTAAGATAATAAGCACTAAAAAGAAAACCCTCAAAAATTTTACACTCATTTTCTTCCCTCCCTGGTAATTCTTAATTACTATGTGCAATGAAAGCATATTGATAATCTTTTGTCAATGTGAAAATGCTTGCAAGAAGAATTCCTCCATGCTATCATTCTGCGGATGTGATAGGTGAGGGGCAGTGGCATTTATAAACACAAGAGAGGTTGTTCATTGTCGCGGCAATCCCGGTTTGAGGCGGGTTGCCATTACGTTTGATGACGGCCCGTCTGAACCGTATACCAGCCGGGTGCTTGACATACTTGATGAGTATCAGGTGAAAGCCACCTTTTTTATGGTGGGCAGGAATGTGGAGAAGTTCCCTGAAATTGCCAGAGGAGTTGCCGGGGCCGGGCATGAAATAGGTAACCACACCCACAATCACAGCAGTCTTCTGCTGGATACGCCGCGCAGAATTGCAATGGAACTTGCGATGGGGGAGGAAGCAATTGTGCGGGGAACGGGTGTTACTCCCCGCCTGTTTCGCCCCCCGTACGGGGCAAACACAAGGTGGATTGTGACGCAGGCGCTCAGGCGCGGGTACGTTATCACCAAGTGGTCGGTAAACGCAGGCGATTGGAGAAAAGCGAGCGCTGAACGAATTGTGAGAAAAACCCTTTCACGTGTCGGGAATGGCGCCATAATTCTTATGCATGACGGGACGAGTCTGCGCGGCGGCAACAATCATCGCCGGGGGACGGTTTCTGCTCTGCCGCTGATTCTGGATGCATTGAAAACTTCAGGATACGAAGTGGTTGGTGTTTCAGAACTGCTGGGGCTGGGTGAGTTTTCTTCGGAGAATGTACAAAGCAGCAAAGGTACATAGGAATAGAGTAAAATAGTTGTAGTTGCCGACCTGCCCGCCAGCGTTTTGTGGAGGGGCTTGCTCGGCATAAGGAAGGGCGAAGCGAGCTTTGCCACTACTGCGGCGGGTGCAAATGTCTAACCTAACTTACGGTATTGAAGAGGAGGTATTCATAGTACAGAGGGGGAAACCCAGTCTGGAATCGCTTTTCTATCTTGCCTCGCTTCTGTGGAGGAAAGGACAATTCAACTATTTCCACACGGCGTACAATTTTTCCCATTTTCCTGATTTGAGTACCGGGCTGATGGGGGGAGTTGAGGTCTCGACTGAGGTATGTCCCGACGTGGATTCATTGATGCGGGCACTGATACGCCGGAGGAATGAACTGGCGGAGGTCTCCTCCGGGCTGATTGTTCCTGTTGGTCATCTGTTCGACGGGAATTCTCCGACAAGGACATGCGGAATGCATGTTCACATAGGGAATTTGCCTGATATGGAGACGGCGTATCGCAATCTTGCCCATTTTCTGCCTCTTCTCCTTTTGATTACGGCAAGTTCCCCATGCGTTGACGGGAAATACTTTGGCTCCTCGTACCGCATCCATTCATGTCCGTTTATAGGTCCGCTGACGGGAGACCCCTGGCACCGGTTCCAAGATATAATTGTCTCGAGGAGGCTGAAGACCTTGGAAATACGGATTTTTGACCCGGCCTGGGAGTTATACCGGATAAGAGCACTGGTTGGGGTTATTCAAAGCATAGTGCGGCTTGAGCATGATGTAGGTTTTGATCTCTCGTCCTACAAACTTGCCCGCCGCGAGGCTGTTACCACCGGCTACGGTGAGTTGACGGGCAAACTTTTCAATCAGCTCACACAGTTTTGCGATGTGTCGCAGGACCTTTTTGAAACGACGTTGTCTGATATGGTGCATGACTATTACAGGAGAAATGGTCAGGAGTCAACTTTTTCGGCTCTTGATAACGCCTACCGCAATGGGAGATTCGAGCCGGCGGGATCTGATGGGAGTTTCCCCAACCCGGCTAAAGTTGCCGTTGGGATAGCCGGTTATTTTATTCCCAAGCTTCCCTACGATGTCTGGAAAATCTGCCGGGAGAGGGGATGAATCATAACAAATTATGGTTATTTGGTTAGATCCCAAAATAGGTTTATTATTACGTTTTTGGTAGTCGCACCCTTCAGGGTGCGTAATCTTCCGCAGGCTAAAACCTGCGACTACCAGAATGACGTGTTCGCTGAATATTTTCGGAGACTAAATTGAAAAAGACGGATTCAGACAAAATGCAGAGGAAGATACTGATTGCTCCTTCTATTCTTGCGGCTGATTTCAGCAGGCTTGGCGAAGAAATAAAGAGCGTGGAGGAGGCGGGTGCCGATATGCTTCATGTGGACGTTATGGACGGACACTTTGTCCCAAACATCACAATAGGTGTGCCGGTAGTGGCTTCTCTGAAAGGTAAGACTTCCTTGCCGCTTGATGTGCATCTTATGATTCATGCTCCGGAGCGATTTCTCAATGCTTTTGCCGAGGCAGGCAGTAACTATCTCACAGTTCATGTGGAGATTCGTTCACAGCTTGAGAAGGTCATAAACGGTATCCATAAACTGGGCATAAAGGCAGGGCTTGCCATTAAGCCTGGTACGGGCATAGTGAGGTTGGAGCCTTTCCTCGAGAAAGTTGAGATGGTGCTTCTGATGACTGTCGAGCCGGGCTTTGGCGGGCAGACTCTTATCCCCGAGGTAATTTCCAAGGTGAGTGAGCTGAGAGGGAAAATAGAGAGAAAAGGGCTGTCCACGAAGATTGAGGTTGACGGCGGGGTCAACAAGGAGACGGCAAAACAGCTTATTTCCGCCGGAGCGGATATACTGGTTGCAGGGACATCAGTCTTTGGTAAAAAGAACAGGAGACAGGCAATTAAACAATTGCGGGGGTGATGTTGCAAACGTCATCCTGAGCGAAGCGAAGGATCTTGTTCAATGGAGAGTAAGAGAGATTCTTCGGGTTTCACCCTCAGAATGATAGCAAATCAGTCAGTTTAGGGTTTTACCGAGCCCCGAATGTTTTCGGGGTAAACGGAATGAGGGGTATTTAATATGTTCGAGGGTATTTCAGGCAAACTGCAATCCGTGTTCAAAAAGCTGAGGGGCAGAGGTAAACTCACGGAAGCTAATATAAACGACGCAATGAGGGAAGTGAAGCTTGCTCTCCTTGAGGCTGATGTCAATTACCTGGTCGTGAAGGATTTCGTGGAAGCGGTGAGACAAAGGGCAATTGGCAGGGAAGTTGCCGGGAGTCTTCTGCCTGCACAGCAGGTCATCAAGATAGTGCATGAAGAGATGGCCAAGCTGATGGGACCTGCCCCGTTGGCGGGTGAAACGGGGACTGCTGGTACGCAGCTTAACATAGACGGGAAGCCTTCCGTTATCATGCTTGTGGGGCTGCAGGGGTGTGGTAAAACGACCACGTGCGGCAAGCTTGCTTTTTTCTTGAAGAATAAGGGGTTGACTGTTCTGATGATACCTGCCGATACCCGTCGTCCGGCGGCGGGGGAGCAGTTGGAAGTTCTTGGGAGAGAGGTCGGCGTGCCGGTCTATAGCACTGCGGGTGGTAAGAACCCTTTGCAAATTGTTGAGGACGGAGTTAGGGAAGCCAGGGAGCGCGGTCTTGACGCGGTATTGATTGATACCGGTGGTCGGCTGCACATAGATGATGAGCTAATGAACGAACTGGCAGAAATGAGGGAGATGGTATCGCCGCAGGAAGTCTTGCTTGTTATAGATGCAATGACGGGACAGGATGCGGTGAAGGAAGCGAGTGAGTTTGAGGGAAGACTTGGTGTTGACGGTGTGATTCTGACCAAGCTTGACGGTGATGCTCGCGGGGGAGCGGCTCTTTCCGTGAGGAAGGTGACCGGCAAGCCGGTGAAGTTTGTCGGAGTCGGAGAGAGAACGGATGCGCTTGAGGCTTTCCTGCCCGACAGAATAGCTTCCAGAATTCTTGGTATGGGAGATGTTCTCAGTCTGGTAGAGAAGGTGGAAACTCTCGTCGCGGAAGAAGAAAGGGTGAAGTGGGAAAAGAAAGCGGCAAAGGGGGATTTTTCCCTCGAGGATTTGCTGGCTCAGTTGCAGCTTACGAAGAAGATGGGCGGGCTTTCGGAACTCGTGCAGATGATTCCGGGCGGAGCGAATCTGGCAGGTGCGGTCACTGATGAGAGGAAGCTCTGTCGGGTGGAGGCGATTATTAGATCAATGACGGTAGAAGAGAGAAAGCATGTCGGTGTTATTGACGGCAGCAGGCGCAGGAGAATTGCTGATGGGAGCGGGACTTCCGTTCAGGAAGTAAACGCTTTACTGAAGCAGTTCGGTCAGATGAGGAAGTTCATAAAGAACTTTCGGAAAAAAGATTTAATGAGAGGAGGATTCAAGTGGCAGTTGTCATGAGATTGTCGAGGGGCGGGGCAAAAAAGGCCCCGTTCTACCGGGTGGTTGTAGCTGATTCCCGTATGCCGCGGGACGGGCGGCTAATCGAGAAAATCGGCAGCTATGATCCAAGAAGCAAGGAAAAGAAAGCGGTTGTCGATGAAGAAAGAGCTTTGTACTGGTTGAAACAGGGGGCTAAGCCTTCTGATACTGTCAGGCAGATTCTCGCAAGGGAAGGAATCTGGCAGAAATTCCGGCAAAAATGAGAATAGACGTATTGACTCTTTTCCCTGAGGTTTTCAGTGCTCCTCTGGGAATAAGTATCGTCGGCAGAGCTCAGGCAAATAACGTCGTGGACATCCGGACGTTAGATATTCGCCGGTTTAGCCGCGACAAGCATGGCAAGGTCGATGACCGTCCCTACGGGGGTGGACCTGGAATGGTTCTCCGTCCGGAGCCGATTTTCGAGGGGGTTGAAAGTACAATCAAGAATTATGAATTGGGAATTACGGATGAGTCTGATAAGAAAACAGCTTGTTCTTCTCTTCACAGGGTTATCCTCATGACCCCTCAGGGAGCGGTTTTCACGCAGGAGAAGGCAAGAGCGTTAGCGGGAGAGAAGTATCTGGTGATGATATGCGGGAGGTATGAGGGGATTGATGAGAGAGTCAGGAAAAAGCTGGTTACGGATGAGATATCCATCGGAGATTACGTTATTTCCGGCGGCGAGCTGGCGGCTATGGTTGTCATCGAGGCGGTGGTGCGTTTGCTTCCGGGAGCTCTGGGTGATGAGAATTCGGCTGAGGAGGATTCATTCTCGCCCCATCCCCTTAACTCGTCCGGAGGTAAATTTCTGACAGGTCTTAAGCATCCCCAGTACACGCGTCCCGTTGAATACCGGGGAATGGAAGTTCCGTCCGTGCTTCGCCTCGGGAACCATGGGGAGATTCGCAGGTGGCGCAGGAAAGAAGCTCTCAGGCGGACACTGGAGAGGCGGCCGGATATGCTTGAGAAGCTGGAGCTGACGAAGGAGGATAAAGAATTTCTAAATGGCCTGCGAAAGCCCTAAGAGAAATCGGGCATTTCTCTACTTGATAATGTTGGCAGGTCGCGTATAATTACTTGTCATTCTGAGGAGTGAAGCGACGAAGAATCTATAGAGATTCTTCGCACAGTCTACCCCGAAATCATTCGGGGCTCAGAATGACATGTAGTATTTGCTGTAGAGGGCCGATTATAAGTTAGCCTTTTAGTGAAACACCACCATAATTCGTAATTGTCTAACGAGGAGTGACTAAAATGGCAGAATCTAAGACTTTGGATGCAGCCGGAAAAGATATTTCCTCATTCAATGTTGGAGATACGGTGGTCGTGGAGACAAAGGTTGTTGAGGGAGACCGCGAGAGAGTTCAGTCTTTTCGGGGAGTTGTTATCAGAAAGAGGGGAAGGGGTGTTGCCGAGACTTTCACTGTGCGGCGTGTTGCTCACGGTGAAGGAGTCGAGAGAATATTCCCTGTGCAGTCTCCTCTTGTGCGCAAGGTGGAAGTTCTGAAAAGAGGCAGGGTGAGGCGGGCCAAGTTGTACTATTTAAGGGGTCTTAAAGGGAAAAAGGTCCGGATAAAAGAAGCAAGGGAAAAGAAAGTTAAGAAAGTTGTCCCTGAGGAAGAAAAGTAAGGGCTGAGTCCGGGAGAGGGAAGCAGTGGCGAGGAGCAGAAACCCTGAGAATCCGGAGCTGATGAGCCGGTTTGAGAGGCAGGCGCTGGCTGAGGGTTTTCGTCTTGTTGCCGGGGTTGACGAAGTTGGACGAGGACCACTGGCAGGGCCGGTAGTGGCAGCTGCTGTAGTTTTCCCGCCTAATGAGTATCTCGATGGTGTAAGGGATTCGAAGCAATTGAGTTCCAAGAGAAGGGAAGGATTTTTTCCCATGATATGCGAGAGGGCTGTCGGGGTTGGGCTGGGTATAGTCAGCGAGAGGGTTATTGACCGGATAAATATTCTGCGTGCCACACAGCAGGCGATGCGCAGGGCTGTTGCAAGCCTCGGTGTGGAGCCGGATCTGGTGCTTGTTGACGGGATGGGAGTTCCAATGCTTGGGGCTAAGCAGAAAGCAATTCCGGGTGGGGATAGGATAAGCGTATCCATTGCGGCGGCTTCGATAATTGCGAAAGTGACCAGGGACAGAATAATGCTGGAGCAGGACGGCGTCTATCCTCAGTACGGGTTTGCTTCACACAAGGGTTATGGAACGAGGAAGCATCTTGCCGCTCTTGCGGAACACGGTCCGTGCAAGATACACCGGTTCTCATTCCGTCCTGTCAGGATGGCAGCAAGGTAGTTGCAACCATTAAAGCCGTCAGGAGTAATTGTTGTAGTTGCAGACTTGCCCGCCAACGCTTTGTGGCGGGGCTTGCTTTGCTAATCACTGGTCACTGACAACTGATCACTGTATTTTAAGAGAGGAGGTGAAGCAATTGGGGAAAGCAAGAATCGAGTTAGGTGAAAAAGGAGAAAATCTGGCAGTCGATTTCTTGCGTAAGAAAGGGTACCGTATCGTGGCTATGAATTTCCGCTCATCCCTGGGAGAAGTTGACCTGGTAGCGCAGGAGCGGGATACAACTGTTTTTGTGGAAGTCAAGACGCGGCGTTCTGTCCAGTACGGAACTCCGCAGGAGTCGGTTACCGGTGCAAAACAGAGCCGGATAGTGAAAACGGCTCTAAGCTATCTTAAGAAGAATAACCTGGGAAACGGCAATTATCGTTTTGACGTAGTTGCTGTTGTCATTGACCGCGGCGGCGGGGTCAAGAGCATGGAACTCATCAGGGATGCTTTCGAACCGGACGGGTGGTATGGATAAAGACTGTCGCTCGCTGCTCGTGAATCGTATCTCGTAAAGACAAAAAAGATTTGTGAGATACGAGCGACGGACAACGAGCAACGAATTGCGGGGGATGTCTTGCTGTGGCAGATTGTTACAGTCATATTCATGCTCGCCGGCTTGGTTTCCATACTCATAGGGATTCCGGGTACGTTCATTATCCTTGGGGCGGCGTTTGTTTATTCCGCATGTACCCACTTCGAGGTGGTCTCGATAAGACTACTCGCGGGTTTGCTAAGTATTGCAATGACGGGAGAAATAATTGAGGCGTTTTTGGGGCTTTTTGTCGCGAGGAAGTTCGGGGCTTCACGTCTGGCTCTATTCTCCACTCTGGTTGGGGGTTTTGCCGGAGCGGTTATCGGGTCTGTAGTCCTGCCGCTGATTGGTACGGTAATCGGGGCAGTGGCAGGGGCATTTCTCGGAGCGTTTATCTCTGAGATGGCGTTGAAGAGAGGGGTGGAAAGATCAGTTTCTGCCGGTATGGGAGCATTTATCGGGAGGACAGGAGCCGTATTCGCGAAATTGTTTCTTGGAACGATAATGATTGCTCTTGTGGTAGTGAGCTTTTGCAGGTAAAATACTAGGGCGGTTAACTCAGCCTGGAAGAGTGCCTGCCTTACAAGCAGGACGTCACTGGTTCAAATCCAGTACCGCCCACCATTAATCAGTTTTAAGTTGTTAGTTTTTAGTTATGAGGTTAGCTCGTATGAAAAAGTTAGTTTCCGGGATTTTGGAATTTGTGTGTAACTCAAAACTTAGAACTCAAAACTCATAACTGTTTTGTAGGGGCTGTGGTGTAGTGGTTAACATCCCTGACTGTCGATCAGGTGATCGCGGGTTCGATCCCCGTCAGCCCCGCCAGATAAAGGTAAATATTTGATGAGCCATGTTTCATAGATGGACTAGTGAACCCTGTTTATTCTTCGAGTAAGCGGAAGCGCATCGAGAAGATGACTTCTCGACAGGCTCGAAGAGTAAAGTTTTTGGGAACAGTAAAGTTTTGCACAGTTCGAAGAATATTTACAAAAGGAGTAGAGAGAAATGGATGTTAGCAAAATAGCCGCTCAGCTCTACACGTTAAGAGATTTCACGAAGACTCCCGGGGATATCGCGGCCACGCTGAAGAAGGTGAGGCAAATTGGTTACGAGGCTGTTCAGTTATCGGCTCTTGGTCCGATTGACGTTCGTGAGCTGAAAGGAATTCTGGACGGGGAAGGGCTGATTGCATGTGCTACCCATACAGATTATTACCGCATGCGGGATGAAACCCAATCTGTTATTGATGAGCACAATGTGCTTGAATGCAGATACGCTGCTATCGGGGGGCTGCCGCAAGAATATCGCGGGGACGGGGAAGGATACCGGAGGTTTGCAAAAGAAGCCTCAGAGGTAGCACGGAAGCTCAAAGAAGCAGGGCTCGTTTTCGGTTGTCACAATCACAGCTTTGAGCTGGCGAAATTTGAAGGGAAGATTGCGCTTGAAGTGTTGTTTGAGGAGAGCGACCCTCAGGTTTTCACTGCCGAGATAGACACCTACTGGATTCAGCATGGCGGGGGCGACCCTGCTGAGTGGATCAGGAGGATGAAGGGCAGGATTCCTGTGGTACATCTCAAGGATATGGGCATATCGGATGGCAGGCAGGTAATGGCAGAAGTTGGTGAGGGTAATCTGAACTGGGATGCCATACTGGAAGCCTGCAAATCCTCCGGAGTCCTGTGGTATATTGTAGAGCAGGATATCTGCCAACGCGACCCCTTCGAAAGTCTTGCCATAAGCTTCAATAATCTCAAGAAGATGTCCGGCACCGGGGAATAATCCCTTGGTTGTCCTGGATGGTTTC
>JAUVJM010000076.1 GCA_030596585.1 bacterium | reverse complement strand
TGGTCCTCCCTCGTCCTGCCTTCTCCAATACCCTTATCACGCAGCCGTGAGAGAGAAGGAAGAACATCAATAGGAGGATAAATCCCTTTCTTGTGCAAATCCCTGCTGAGTATAATCTGTCCCTCGGTTATGTAACCCGTGAGGTCAGGGATAGGATGGGTCTTATCGTCCTCAGGCATTGTGAGAATAGGTATCTGGGTAATGGATCCTTTTTTGCCCTTTATCCGGCCCGCCCGCTCATACATCGTGGCGAGGTCCGTGTACATATAACCGGGATAACCCCGTCTCCCAGGGACCTCCCTTCGCGCCGCAGAAACCTCGCGCAGACTTTCACAATAATTAGTCATATCAGTAAGTATAACCAGGACGTGCATATCCAGCTCGAAAGCTAAATACTCCGCAGTCGTAAAAACAAGTCTCGGCGTTGCAATTCTCTCAATAGCAGGGTCATCAGCCAAATTAACGAAAAGGACTGCTCTCTCAATGGCGCCCGTCCTTTTGAAATCCGACATAAAATAGTTTGCTTCCTCAAAAGTGATTCCCATAGCTCCGAATACAACCGCGAATGTTTCCTCCTTACCAAGCACCTTCGCCTGTCTTGCTATCTGTGCAGCAAGCCGGGCATGCGGCAATCCCGCCCCGGAAAATATTGGGAGTTTTTGCCCCCGCACAAGCGTATTCAACCCGTCAATTGCCGAGATTCCGGTCTGTATAAATTCAGACGGATAGTCCCTGGAATAGGGATTTATCGGAAGTCCATTTATGTCAAGCCGTCTCTCCGGGATAATATCCGGTCCGCCGTCTATCGGAGAGCCGAGACCGTCGAACATCCTTCCCAGGATATCAGGCGAGACACCTAACTCGATGCTCTTTCCGAGAAACCTCACCTTGCTCTTATAAACATCTATCCCTTCTGCCCCTTCAAACAACTGAATCAGGGCCTTATCTGCGTCTAACTCCAACACTCTGCCTCTTCTTATCTCGCCATTGGGGAGCTCCAACTCCACCAGCTCCTCATAACTGACACCACTCACTTCCCCAACAAGCACCAGTGGTCCGGTGACTTCTTTTATTGTGAAATACTCTTTAAGCATCTTTGGGCCTCACTTTGTTCGGCAATCTGTCTTTTACAAGGGTTTCAATCTCCTGTTTCATCTTCTTTTCAATATCATCAAAAGCCTCAGCCTTTTCCTCCGGGATATATTTCATCCTGACTATTTCTTCCCTGACAGGGAGTCCCATAAGCCGGCTCAACTCTGCTCCTTTCTCAAGTTCCAGAAGACACATCCCGTGAAACTCCATTATCACCTTCAGCATACGATACTGTTTTCCGGGCGAAGTATATGTGTCTATTTCATGAAAAGCATTCTGGTGGAGGAAATCTTCTCTGATTGATTTGGCTGACTCCAGAACAAGCCTGTCCTGCATCGAGAGAGTGTCAAGTCCAACCAGTCTCGCAATCTCCTCAAGCTCCGCTTCCCCCTGAAGCAGTCTCATAGCCTCGCGGCGCAGTTCCGGCCACTCAGGCGATACCTCTCTTCCCATGGAATCTCTGAGACTCTCAACATAGAGGGAATAGCTGTTCAGCCAGCTAATCGCCGGGAAGTGTCTCCTGTAAGCTAAGTTATCCTCCAAACTCCAGAAAACCTGCACCACTTTCAGAGTCGCCTGAACCACGGGGTCAGCCAAATCCCCGCCGGGAGGAGAAACAGCACCCACCACACTAAGGGCTCCTTCCCGCGTATCGGCTCCGAGACATACCACTCTCCCTGCCCGCTCATAGAACTGGGCAAGCCTTGAAGGGAGATATGCGGGATATCCTTCCTCGCCCGGCATCTCCTCAAGCCTTCCGGACATTTCTCTCAATGCTTCAGCCCATCTCGACGTGGAATCCGCCATCACCGCCACGCTGTATCCCATGTCGCGGAAATACTCAGCGATGGTAATCCCCGTGTATATGGAAGCCTCCCTCGCCGCAACAGGCATGTTTGAAGTATTGGCAATCAGGACAGTCTTTTCAATCAACTTGCCGCCGGACCTGGGGTCATTCAGTTCAGGGAACTCCATCAACACATCCGTCATCTCGTTCCCTCTCTCCCCACAGCCGATATACACGATAATGTCAGCATGTGCCCATTTGGCAAACGAATGCAGGTAAACCGTCTTGCCGCTTCCAAAAGGACCGGGAATGCAGGCAGTGCCCCCCTCAGCAATGGGAAAGAACGTATCCGTTACCCTCTGTCCGGTAACCAATATCTTCTCGGGAGTCAGCTTCTCGTTGACCGGTCTCTCAAGACGAACAGGCCATCTCTGAAGCATATTGAGCTCTTTTTCTCCAGACTCCGTCTCTAAGCGAACAAACGTATCCTCCACGGAGAACTCCCCTTCACCTATAGATTTAATGCGTCCCGCAACTCCCGGAGGAACCAATACCCTGTGGCGAACTACCTTAGTCTCCTGAATTTCTCCGAGCACGTCGCCGGCAGCAACTTCATCTCCCTCTCTCACTATCGGCTCAAGCAACCACTTCTTCTCGCGGTCAAGCCCGGGTAAATAAAGACCGCGAGTGATATATTCACCCGCCTTCTGACGAATCTTCTCAAGAGGCCGCTGGATACCATCGTATATGGAGCTAATCAACCCCGGCCCAAGTTCTACACTGAGCGGCTCGCCCGTGCATACGACCGGCTCGCCTATCCTCAGCCCTCCCGTCTCCTCATAAACCTGAATCGAGGCTTCTTCTCCGCGAAGTTCAATAATCTCACCGAGCAAATTCTTCTCGCTCACCCGCGCCACATCATGCATTCTCGCATCAACCATGCCCCCGGCAACGACCAGCGGCCCGGATATTTTGATTATTCTGCCTTCAGCCAATCTCCTGCCCTCCGGTACCAATAGCTCTTTGGATGTTCTTCTTAAGAAGCAGTTTCCCGTATCCCGAACTGCCTCTGCGTCCAGGAACCGCAACCATATTCATCCCGGTTTTCAGTCCCATCTCTTCGAGTCCCTGCATAAGTTCCTCAAGTATCAACACTACATCATACTCCTCCGGCACCATTGAATCAATCAACTCTCGCGCTTCTTCAGGTTTGCCTGCCTCAAAAGCTGCCACACCAAATGCCTTGAAAGGCAATATGGATTCCCTGTCTCCGATTATGGCTATCATAATAAATAGGCACAGAGGCATAGAGGCACAGAGGCACAGAGTTTTTGAAAAAATCGGACAGCCGATGTTTTTACTTTGTGCCTTTGTGCCTTTGCCACTTTGTTCCTTTCTTAAGATAAGAACGGAATTCTCTCTCTCACCATATCAACCGGCACATTATCCATCCTGCCGCGAACGATGGCCCGTATTGACTTCAACTCGTTGTCCTTCGCCACGCCGTAAGCAAAGAGCGGCTCCGGCCCGAAAACCACATATTGTGCAGACCGGATGAAATTTAGAGGGTACTCATCAATCAACCTCTCCAGCCTGACGACAGAACCCCTCTCCTTCCAGTAATCAGCGCCTTCCTCGACAAGGTCGAAATAGTCGCTAAACTTGAGCCGGCTGACAAACTCTTCGACCGGATGACCGGTATACGAAAGAAACAAGCCTTCTTCCAGTGTCCCATTTCCGAGTAACAGGCTTTCGAGAAACTCTCTGTCTCCTCCCAGATTATGAACCCGGAAGAAATTTTTTATGTTTGACAAATCCGCCAGAACAGCCGCAAACCGCACAAAGAACTCATGTCCGTATCCAAGAGAACACCGGTAGAAAACGTCCCCGAATTCCCTGTCAAGAATCGCATCTATTGTTCCGGCATCCGCGCTTTTTTCAAAACCTGCTTCCGCCTTTTCTATCGCTTCCGCAAAAGCGGCGGGGAGATGATGCATTTTCCCTTCAGTCAAAGCATATTTAATCTTTTCCGCATCCAGACTCCCGCCCGTAACAAGGAGAAACTCCACCTCCCGGGGAAAGTGCTTCGCCTTGAGGAGAACTCTGAGGTTGTGGAAATCGTATTTCAGAGTCAGAAGCTGCGTCAGCTCCGCATCCAAACTGAGCTCTTTCAGCAGGGAAATCGTCTCCGCAGACTCATCACTCAGCTTCTCCTCAACAGCTTCCTTCGCCGATCCATACGCTGCAGCGCGCAGCATCCTGAAAAGGCTTTCCTCATCCACAGCTTCCAGAAATTCTCTCATATCCTGGAGCGTAAGAAGCCTCGTCTCAAGCGCCCTTATCCTGGCTACCGCGTAAGCATATCTACAATCTTCCATCTCTAAACCCGCCAACTGCGGGCATCTCCAATCAAAAAAAGCTGGCAAATCAGGCTTTTTGAAGCGGGGAAACTTCCACTACCCTGCCGCCGTTTCTCAGAGACTCAGTAGCGGCGCATCCCACTGCCACACTCATCCGTCCCGCTTCAGGAATTGCAAGAGGGTCTTGGTCTGATACGATCATATCAACAAAATCCTTGCAGATAACCGGGTCAGCTCCTCCATGCCCGCCTCTTGCAGGTTTTATGTCATAGGTGCGGTCTGCATAGTTTTTCCATTTCTTTGAAAGACTTCTTGTCCGAACTATGACTTTCGATTCATCATCGAGATTCTCTATCCTGCCTTCGGTCCCGATAAACGTGTAGTTCCTGAAATAATCAGGCGTGAAATGGCATTGCTGGTACGATGCCTTTATGCCGTTTTCAAGTTCCATGATGACAACTGTATTATCTTCAACGTCTATTTCCCTGCGGAAAGCACATTGCTGTCTTGTGTTAAACTGCGCTTCGGTGCAAGTATCTTTCTCACCGCAGGATGAGCACGTAAGGTCATCGGGCTTATCGCCCCCGAAGAAGTCAAGACTTCCAAAAGCCGCAACCTTCTTCGTATAAACACCGGTAATCCAGTGTATCATGTCAATATCATGAGATGCTTTCTGCAATAGAAGCCCTGTGCTCTTTTCCCTGACGGCATGCCAGTCATGGAAATACCAGTCTCCCCCACTCCCTACGAAGTGGCGCACCCAGACAGCCTTTATCTCGCCAATTGCTCCGGATGAAACAATCTCCCTCATCGTGCGGAATATCCTCATGTACCGCATGTTGTGACCAACCATCAGCTTTTTCCCGGATTTCCTCCATGTTTCAAGTACTCTGTCACAGCCATCTGTGGTTATAGCCATCGGCTTTTCACAAAAAACGTGCTTGCCCGCCTCAAGTGCGGCAACGGCATATTCTTCATGAGTGAAATCGGGCGAGGTGACAACTATTGCATCGACGTCGTTTCTCTCGAGCAATTCACGGTAGTTTAGAGTTACAAAAACGTCTTTCCCCACACCTTTGCTAAACTCATCCAGGGCATCTTGCCGCACGTCTGCTCCACCCGTAACTACGGACTGCCCATCAGGATTATGCCAGTGTTTGTACAAGACCCCCCGACCGCTGACCCCGATTACCCCGATTCTAACCTGTTCCATTTTCTCTCTCCTGTTTCGTACTACGCCTGATTAGTATATCCTGCGCAAGACCTGTGTCAACAATTTTATCTTCACGGATGGACTCACATAATGGCCTCGATTTGGTGGTTGAATAGAGGAGAGTTATGTTTACAAGAAAAAGGAATCGTTAAAGAATTCATGCAGGCAGGAGGAAGCTCAAAGACTGCAACCCCTTAGCCTAACTTCAACCTCTTCTCTTTAAAGAGCCTCAGGAGGGCATCTGCTGCTTCGGCATCATAAAGGATATCCCTATTTCTTGAGATTTCTTCAATGGCCTTATCAATACCAATCGCCGGTCGGTAAGGCCGGTGAGAAGCCATAGCCTCAACGACATCAGCTATTCCTAAGATTCTTGCTTCCAGGATAATCTTTTTACCCTGTAGACCTAAAGGGTATCCGGAACCATCCAACCTTTCGTGATGTTGAAGTATCATTTTGGCAACAGGCCATGGAAATCCTATCCCCTTCACTATGTCGTAACCAATTTCGGGATGACTTTTGACAAGATTGAATTCGGCTTCGGTTAACGGACCGGGATTGCTAAGGATTTCAGCAGGCACGTGTATCTTGCCGATATCATGAATGAGTCCGCCGACACGAATCCCAGCAACCTGATCTTTTGAAAGACCCATCTCATGAGCTATGGCACAGGCTATCTGAGTTACCCGCCGCTGATGATCGGAGGTATAGGGATCCCGCATTTTTACTACGGAGGACAAAGCATTAACTGTTTCATCCAATCTTTTTTGCAGTTCTGCAAAGTTTTGTTTAAGCGATACCTCTGCCGATACCTGTTCGGTGATGTCGCGGGCACACACAGCAACTGCTGTTGTCTCCCCCTCATTGCTAAAGATAGGACAGCAATGTACGTCGTACGTTTTTTCGTTCAGGCTGTCTGTAAAGCGGACCGGCTTTCCTGTCTTGAAAACTTCATCTATTTTTGCTTTTCTGGATTTGGCTATATCAGGCAGAAAAAAATCATAAAGGCACTTATCGATAAGCTCGTCTACGCTTTTACCGAGCATATTTGCGTG
>JAUVJM010000009.1 GCA_030596585.1 bacterium | reverse complement strand
GTTCGCGAATTCGGACTTGAATTCGGGAAAGGCTCTGTGAGGGCTGAGATATACGACGGCGATACGCCTGCTTCCGCCCGCATGAAGATAAAGCGCAGTCCTCCAAATATTCTTCTAACGAATCCCGACATGCTCCATCTGGGTATCCTTGCCTATCATTCGTCCTGGGAGGAATTTTTTTCTAACCTCAGGTTTGTCGTTCTGGATGAACTGCATACCTACCGCGGTATTTTCGGCTGTCATGTTTCTCATATAGTGAGGCGGCTGAGGAGAATCTGCAAGTATTACGGGAGCAATCCGCAGTTCATTGCCTCTTCTGCCACCATCAGTAACGGCGAAGAATTTACAAGGAAACTTACAGGATTGGATTTCAGGATTATTGAGAAGAGCGGTTCCCCGAAAGGTCCAAGATATTTCATGTTCTGGAATCCCTGGAAGCGCAGTCCTTATGGTGATGCGGCTTTTCTGTTGAATGAATCTGTCACTTCCGGTCTCAAGGTTATAGTCTTCACCCGGGCGAGGAAAATTACCGAGCTTATTGCCAACTGGGCATTGGAAGGCAATCCTTCTCTCGCGGGAAGGTTGAGTTCGTACCGGGCAGGTTATCTTCCCGAGGAGAGAAGGGAAATTGAAAGGAAGCTTTTTTCCGGTAAGCTTGATGCCGTCATTTCCACGAGTGCGCTGGAGTTGGGCATAGATGTCGGCGGACTGGATTGCTGTATATTGGTTGGCTACCCCGGTTCGATTATAAGCACGTGGCAAAGAGGCGGTCGTGCTGGGCGCGGGGAGAGTTCTTCCCTTGTCGTTCTTATCGGGCTGGCTGACGCTCTGGACAGGTATTTCCTGAGGCATCCCAGGGATTTCCTTAAACGTGGTTTTGAATCAGTAACCATTGACGAACATAATTTTCCTGTATCCGTTGAACAGCTTGCGTGCGCGGCGGCGGAACTTCCGCTTTCCATAGCGGATGAGGAGTTTTATGAGGGAATCGAGAAAATCCTGCCGCGGGTGTCCGGAGAAGGGAAAATCCTCCAGGGAAAAGATGGTAAAAAATGGTTTTGTCCTGCGAAATATCCTCAGCGGAGAGTTAGCATCAGGTCGATGTCGGAATCCTACGCTATAATTGACGGGGAACGGGAAGCGGTGATGGGAGACATCAGTTCCAGCCGCGTTTTCCACGAGTGCCATCCGGGAGCGATTTATCTGCATAGAGGCGGGGAATATGAGGTTATAAAGCTCGATATCGAAAACAGGAATGTCTACGTGAGAAAAGCTTTTCTTGATTATTACACCCAGGTCACTTCTTTTGAAACCACGAATGTTCTCAAGATTAATTCCACAAAGAAGCTCGGCTCTTTTCTCATAAGCTGGGGCGAAGTTGAGGTAAAAACGCAGGTGGCAAGTTATGAGAAGAAGAGGGTTTCCGGAGGAGGATTGATATCCGAGCACAGTCTTAATCTTCCCGCTGAGACTTTTGTTACGACTTCGGTTTGGATGGAACTTCCTGAGCGCAGTTTTCGTATCCCAGATTTGCAGGGAGGGTTACACGCCGTTGAACATGCAAGCATAGCCCTTTTCCCTTTGTTTACGATGTGTGACCGCTGGGATGTCGGCGGGACATCGTCCCCGTTCCATCCTCAGATATCGGGACCTGTGATTTTCGTCTATGATGCCTATCCCGGCGGGGTAGGACTTGCGGAACGAGCCTACGGGAAAATAGATGAGTTGTTGAAGGCTGCTCTAAAGCTGATTGAGGAGTGTCCGTGTGAAGAAGGATGTCCTTCCTGCATCCAGTCTCCGAAGTGCGGCAGCAGGAATCAGCCGCTGAGTAAAGAAACCGCAATCCTTCTTCTGAGGGACGTTTCCAAGATGAGTGTGGAGTCGAGTGGGGAAAATACTCACTTGCATGCGTCATTGCGAGGAGTCCCGAAAGCGTTCGGGACGACGAAGCAATCTCGAGATTGCAGAGAGGAGTTTACACCGGTAAAAACCAGGGTTTGCAATGACACGGGCTCTCGGAAACAGCGAACTGTCTATTTTGACCTGGAGACACAGAGGAGCGCTGAAGAGGTCGGGGGGTGGGGCAACAAGCATTTGATGAGAGTTTCCGTAGCTGTCATATATGACGCTATGGAAGGAAAATACAGGACGTTTACAGAGGATAGGGTGGAAGAATTGGTTCAGAGACTTCGCTCCGCAGACCTCATTGTCGGTTTCAACATCAAGCGGTTTGACTGGGATGTATTGAGAGCTTATTCGGATGTTGATTTCTCCGGACTGAGAACGGTTGATTTACTTGAGGAGATTTCCCGCACTCTCGGGCACAGGCTCAGCCTGGACCACTTAGCTCGCGTTACTCTGAAAGAGGGGAAAACCGCGGACGGGCTTCAGGCGATACGGTGGTTCAGGGAGGGAAACATTGAAAAACTTACCGAATACTGCAAACATGACGTTGATATTACAAGAAGGCTTCACCTGTTTGGGAAAGAGCGGGGGTATGTGCTTTTCGAACACCGGCAGAAAGGCATACTGAGAATCCCGGTTGAGTGGAAGTAGCCCGGTAGCTGTCCTGTCAGCACGGTGGGTGAGTTCCCACAGGCGGGGGAATTTCCGCCGGGAAAAACCGGGGAGATTTGGCCGGTAATAGCAAGCAGAAACAAGCTTAGGGAGTGCCAAAGAATGAGAAAGTACAATAGCACATCTATTGTTGAAGAAACCGCACTTAGAAGATCGGGAAAGAAATTCTGGTATACGCCAACAGAAAAAACAAAGATTATCGAAGTGGATGATTTCCCAACTCTCGGGAAATTAGCCGCGATTCGTTTTATTGAATGGCTTCTGTTAAATCCAGAAGGTGTTATCTCCCTCCCAACGGGGAAAACTCCTGAATATTTTCTTAAATGGGTTACATACTTTTTGCAAAACTGGAATAAGGCAGAGGCTCGAAAAGAACTTGGTGCGTGGGGATTGGATGTGAAGAAGAAGCCTCGAATGAATTCTTTTGCATTTGTGCAAATTGATGAATTTTATCCAATAAACCCCAATCACGAAAATAGTTTCGCGTACTATGTCAAGAAATTCTATTTTGGGGGTTTTGGACTTGACCCGAAAAAGGCGCTTCTCATGGATGCGTGGAAAATTGGTGCTCCACCTGAGAAAGACCTTGGCTGGGTATTTCCTGAAGGGAGAGTTGATCTTTCGCTCCGACATCGCAAACCTTCAAATGAGCGAGAAGGATTACAACATAAGGCTTTATGTGAAATGGATCAATTTGCCATGGAGTACGAGGGAAGAATTGAACAGTTGGGGGGGATTGGGTTCTGTCTTGGCGGAATAGGACCGGACGGACACATAGGTTTTAACATAAGGAGTTCCGACCATTTCAGTACCACAAGACTTACCTCTATAAATTATGAAACAGCAGCTGCAGCTGCTGTCGATCTTGGGGGAATAGAAGTTTCCAGGAATAAAGCGGTTATTACCATCGGACTCAAAACAATCACTGAAAATGATTCCGCAACAGCTATAATTATTGCGGCTGGCGAGGACAAGGGGAAAGTAGTCAAAGATGCAGTAGAAAGAGAGCCTTCAATTCTTTATCCTGCAACAGTATTACAAAAATTGCCGGCTGCACGATTTTATCTTACGAGAGGTGCCGCAAAGCAGCTAATTGAAAGGAGATATGAATCTCTGGAATCATTACCGGAAATTCCTTACAGTTCAGCTTCGAGAATATTGATTGATATTGCCTCTATGAGGGGGGGGGAACTAACCAGTTTAACAAAAAGTGATTTGCAAAAGGATAGAATTGGATGCCTGCTTCTTAAGAAAACGACAGATTGGAGGAAATTGGAACAGAGAATCTCTTCAGATCTGGAAAAGAGAATTGAAAAAGGATTAGAGGAAGTTGAAGGTTTGACTTTTCTGCATACTTCCCCGCATCACGATGACGTAATGCTCGGATATCTCCCTTATCTTCTGCATCTTGTTAGGAAGCCGGAGAATTCTCATTATTTTGCGACAATGACGAGCGGGTTCACATCTGTTTCCAACTCTTATTTATTATCCAAGCTTCGAGATTTGGAGGAATTTCTTCAAAAAGAACTACTTTCGGATGTGATGGCTGAACAAAATTACTTTTCTCCGGACAATATGGTTGCACGGAACAGAGACATTTACAGCTATCTTGACGGGGTTGCAAATGACAGCTCACACATGCAAACGGAAGCAGAAGCAAGAAGGATGCTGAGAAATCTGATAGAACTGACTGGAGAATTTGAAACAAAATCTATAAGAAAGGAAACCGGCGATTTAAAAAATTACTTAATGAGCGCATATCCCGGGGAAAAAGATATCCCTGGTATCCAGAAGCTAAAAGGAATGATTAGAGAATGGGAAGAGGAACTTTTGTGGGCTCATCTCGGGTTTAACTGTTCCCATATTTCCCACTTGCGATTGGGGTTCTACACGGGGGACATTTTCACTCCAACACCTGAGTGGGAAAGAGATATTGAACCTGTTCTTTCTTTGTTACGAAAAATAAATCCTGATGTAATAACGGTTGCTCTTGACCCCGAAGGTACAGGTCCGGATACTCATTACAAGGTCCTCCAAATAATTTCCGGGGCTATGAGAACCTTCATGAAAGAGAATCCAAAAAAGAAATTAAAAGTATGGGGTTATAGAAACGTATGGCACCGGTTTCATCCCTCAGAAGCTGACATTTCTATTCCCGTTTCGATGAATTCGCTTGCAATTATGAAAGCGGCATTCCATATTTGTTTTGGTTCGCAAAAAGCAGCTTCATTCCCAAGTTACGAATATGACGGCCCTTTTTGTAACCTGGCGCAAAAAGTAATGGTGGAACAATATGCGGTTCTCAAAACTTGTTTGGGGAGAGACTTCTTTTATGCCAGCAATGTTCCAAGACTTCGTGCAACCCGCGGGCTTGTTTTTCTAAAATGTATGGATCCTGAGGAATTTTTGGACGAAGCGCTTTTAACCAGGAAATTTATGGAAGGTGGTAAAGAGCACAGCTTTTTTTCGCCTTGTGCCGATGTGAAAACTGTGATTAAATATGAGCATTGTGATTAAATAGCGGAGAGATGGTGAATAGGAGAGGCAAAGATAAGACGGCTCCGGAAGCCGGGGGTGGTTTTGAGGGGCGGTTGGCCGCATTGTTGGAGGCAGCTGATGAGCTTGCTTTGTGCAATTCCGTCGACAGTTTGTGCCGGCGTGCAGTGGAGCTTGGTCAGATGCGGTTGGGATTTGAGCGCTTGGGGATATGGTTTCTGAGTGAGGATGCCGCTTTTGTTGTGGGTTCTTTTGGAGTAGACCAAGGAGGGAGGATCCATGACGAGCGGGACCGGCGGCTGTTCGTGGATCGCGGCTCGTTGATGGAGCAGGTTCTCGTGCATGGAAAGCCGTATGTTCTCGGAACCAATACGTCTCTGTTTGACGATAGAGGGAAGATACTCGGTCGCGGGGATCACGTCATTGCGGCTTTCTCGGGCGGCGGGGAAGTCATCGGTTGCTTAGCAATGGACAACCTGCTTCGCCGTAAGCCGATAACGGAGAATGAGTGTAGGCTGTTGGCTTTATACGCATCGGTGCTGGGGCATGTGTGTTTGCAAATGAAAGCGGGTGAGGAGAAGGAGGAGGCAGAGAGGATAAAGTCGGATTTCGTTGACATGGTTTCTCATGAATTGAACACGCCGCTTACGTCTCTGAAGGAGAGTATTTCCCTCATGCTGGATGGGGTAGTAGGAGAGAGCAGTGACGAACAGAAAGAACTTTTGGATATTCTAAGAACAAGCGCGGACAAGCTTGCCGGGTTGTTCGCCGATGTTTTGCTTTTCCAGAGACTTGAGACCGGCGCGATGGAATTTCACATGCAGGAAAATGACATAAACGAAGTCGTCGGGGAAGTTTGCGAAACAGCGGTTCGCTCAGCAAGGGAGAAGGGATTGGATTTCATCATCAAGCCTGGAGCGAATTTGCCTGCTGTAAGATTTGACAGATATAGAATCAAGCAGGTTCTGGAAAGCGTTATTGATAACGCCGTAAAGTTTACACACGAGGGCGCCATTGTGGTCAGAACGGCTAAGGCTGACAATGTCATTCGTGTGTCGGTTGAGGATACCGGTCCCGGGCTCAGAGAAGAAGATCTGAGGAGGGTATTCGACAGATTCGAACAGTTGACAAGAGGCGGGTATAAAGAAAGCGGGAGCGGTCTCGGTCTTGCCATTTCCAAGGAGATAATTAAGAAACACGGCGGTAGGATTTGGGCAGAATCAAACCCTGCCGGGGGGGCTATATTTCATTTTTGCCTGCCCGAGGCGGAATGCGGTTAGGGCTTGTTAAAGAGTAAGATAATTTCTCATCCCCTCCTCAATGCTGTATCTTGCTTTGAATCCAAGGGTTTTGGCGGCTAATGCCGTGTCAGCCTGAGTGTGGTTCTGGTAGAAATCATAAGGGTTATCGAAGTACTCGGGTTTCAAGTCGGTGCCGAGAATGCTGTTCAGGATTTCTATGACGCGATTGAAGTCTGTGGCGACTCCCGTCCCGACATTCACTGATACGTTTCTCTCCGGTCCGTCTTTATCCAGAGCTTCCATAGCCCGGATTGTAGCCTGAACAACGTCACTCACGTGAATTAAATCCCTTCTTTGTTCACCGTATTTGAATATTCTTGGCGGTGAGCCTGTTTTCATCCGGCAGGCAAGCTGCCAGATCATGCTGGCAGATTTCCCTTTGCGGGATTCCCCGGGACCATAGACATTGAAGTAGCGCAGTCCAATCATTCTGGGCTGATTTAGCGATAGTGCTATTTCATCCATCCTCACCTTGGAGACGGAGTAGGCATTGAGCGGGGACACCTTCTGGGTTTCTTTCATTGGTGCAGGTCCGTTGCCGTAGACGCCGGCTGAAGATGCATAGATGACAGATGCTTTCTCATGCCCGGCAATTCCCAGGATATTCTTGAATCCGTCTACGTTTACTGTCATCATTCTTTTCTCATCGGATACGGTAGTATCGGTAATTGCGGCTAAGTGATAGATGAAATCGAATCCCTTGCCCTTGAGACTCTCCACCAGTTTTTCGTCTTCGACTCCGCCTTTTATTATTTCTCCCCGGAATCCTTCCAGGTTGCCGGTGCTCCCTTGCAAAAAATCATCAAGTATGGTTATTGCCGCTGAAGCAAACCTTCTCTCGAGTTCCAGCGCCAGGTTCGACCCGATAAAACCTGCTCCGCCTGTGACGAGGATTTTCATTTAGTTTGACCCTCCCTATTGCCCGTACCCGCCGCCGTGGTGGCGGGCATACCATTTTTGTGTTTCCTCTTCGCTGAACGCAGTGAGCTTCTGCCCGCTGACGTTTCCCGTTGTTCCCACCACCAGGTTGTTCTCGGGAAGGGACAAGTTTGCCTGCCAGACTTCCCTGCGCAATTTCTCAAGCATTTCTTTTTGTCTCCTGTTTTATCTGCAATAGGCCTTTCATCACATGATGGAGATTGGAGGAGTATTGCCGTGTTCCAAACACATCGTGTAATTGCCGATACAGTTTGAAGAGCCTGGCGTAGAGCCTGCTCCTGTCTTTGTCAGGATGATAAACTGTTGGCTTAGCCCCGGACATATGCTCTATAGCTTCTTCGGCATTCTTATAGCCGCCTCTTTCTCTGCCTCCAGCTACTGCTCCGAACATAGCTGCTCCCAGGGCGCAGGTTTGAGACGACCGCGATACCTTTATCGGCGTTTCAAAAACATCGGCATAGATCTGCAGAAGCAAAGGATTCTTTTCCGCTATCCCGCCGCAGGCTATTACCTCTTCTACCTTTATGCCGTATTCCTCAAATCTGTTGATGATTATCCTCGCACCATAAGCAGTTCCCTCTATCAAAGCTCTGTATATCTCCTCCGGTTTTGTGTTGAGAGTCTGGCCCAGAATCAGTCCTGTCAGACGGGCATCAGCCAATACAGTTCTGTTTCCGTTATTCCAGTCGAGTGCGATCAGTCCGCTCTCGCCGGGTTTAAGGGAAGAAGCCTTTTCAGTAAGGAGCTTGTGCATATCCTGAGTTTTACTGCCGGCGGGGGTAAGGTTTTCTACAAACCAGTTAAAAATATCTCCTACAGCCGATTGACCTGCTTCCAGTCCCAAATAGCCCGGAAGGATAGACCCGTTCACTATCCCGCAGAGGCCCGGTATGTCAGGAAGTTTTTCCCTGTTGGGCGCCACCATCATATCGCAGGTTGAAGTGCCGATAATTTTCACCAGTGTCCCAGGTTGTATCCCTGCTCCTACTGCACCCATATGCGCATCGAATGCACCAACGCTGACGGGAACACCCGTTTCCAAACCCAGGTCCCTTGCTTTCTGTTCAGACAGAAATCCGGCTGTCGTATCGGATGTATATGCTTCATCATAAAGTCTATCTCTCAAATCACCTAACTCGGGAGCAAGGGTATTAAGGAAATCCTTAGCAGGTAACCCTCCCCAATCTCTATTGTACATAGCCTTATGACCGGCGGCGCAGACGCTTCTTTTTAGACTCTCCGGCTTGCTTTTTCCTGTAAGTATGCCCGGTATGAAGTCCGCCAATTCCACCCAACTGCGGGCGGCTTCGAAAACAGCCGGGTCAACATGCAAACAATGCAAGATCTTGGAGAAAAACCATTCTGAGGAGTAAACACCGCCGCATTTGGCAAGATATTCGGGATGTACCTTTGCCGCCAGGTCAGTAATCTCTTCTGCCTCGGCATGACCTGAGTGGTCTTTCCATAGCCAGGCAAGAGCATTGATATTGTCCCTGAATTCGGTGCGGAAGCATAGCGGCTGTCCGTCTCTGTCAACGGGGATGGGTGTACTGCCTGTGGTGTCTACACCTATGCCGATGATATTCCCGGGACTGAATCCTTTAACCCGTTTTGCCTTTTCAAGAGCACCTTTGATGCATTTATCCGTCCCCTCTACGTAATCCGCCGGGTCCTGGCGGGCGACATTGGCATCTTTCTCGTCCGTAACAATACCTGCCCTGCCTCGTTTGTAATCATACACATAGGTTGCAATTTCATCTCCATTGGAGACACCTACTATCAATGCTCTCACGGAATTGGTTCCGTAGTCCAGCCCTAATACGAATTTCGGTTCTGACATCGTGTGCGATTCCTATTCTGCAACAATCTCTTAGATATTGCAGTAGTTTTGCGTCAAAAGCAAGAGAGAAATTACTAAATCCCTTGCATTGGTGTTTGATGGTAGGTAGAATACACGCTGAGATATGAAAGCGGCTATTCTTTACGGTCCCAGTGATGTGAAGCTGGAGGAGGTTGACGTTCCGGAAATTTCCTCGGGCGAAGTCCTTGTCAGGATAGAGGCGGCTCTGACCTGCGGGACGGATGCCAAGGTTTACCTCAGGGGAGGTCATCCGAGGATGATAAAACCGCCTGCTGTATTCGGCCACGAATTTGCGGGTGTGGTTGAAGAAGCGGGTGAGGACGTTGACGGATTCCGGAAAGGGGCCAGGGTTGTTGCGGCTAATTCAGCTCCCTGCAACAAGTGTTTCTACTGCAAGAGAAATCAAAAAGCTCTTTGCGAGGACTTGCTTTTCATCAACGGGGCTTATGCCCAGTACATAAAAATCCCTTCGAGAATCGTTCAGCAGAATTTGCTCATCGTTCCCGAGTCTGTCTCGTTCAAGGAGGCGGCGCTTGTGGAGCCGCTTGCTTGTGTCCTGCACGGGGTTGAAGAATCCGGAATCAGTCCAGGGGATGTTGTTGCGGTGAACGGGGCGGGTCCCATAGGGCTTCTGTTTGTGCAAGTGGCAAAACTGAAAGGAGCATATGTAATTTCATGTGATCTTGAAGAAGAAAGGTTGAAGATGGCAAAAGAGGCTGGTGCTGATGCGACTGTCAATCCCTGTGAGGTTGCTGACCAGGTAACCGCGGTACGGGAGCTCAACGGCGGACGCGGAGTTGACCTGGCGATTGAGGCTGTCGGGAACCCGGTTGTGTGGGAGAAGTCAGTGTCAATGGTGAGGAAAGGAGGTATGGTAACCCTTTTTGGAGGCTGTGCACCGGGAACGAAAGTGGCTCTGGATACCGAACTCATCCATTACTCTGAATTGACTCTGAAAGGCGTTTTTCATCATACTCCATATTACGTTGAACAGGCTCTGAGACTGCTTCAGCAGAAGAAGCTAAATACATCCTGTCTTATAACCGGCGAACTGCCTCTTGCCAGATTGAGTGAAGCTCTTGAGATGATTGTCAACCATCAGGGCGTGAAGACGGCGATTATTCCATAAGGGATATCTTGCTATGCCAAAGGATATGATTCTCGGTCTCGTGGGAGGTCTTGGCTTTTTTCTCTTCGGCATGAAGTTGATGTCTGAAGGGCTGCGGAAAGTTGCCGGAGACCACATGACGAATGTTGCCCAGTCCGTGCTTGGGGGGCTTCGCTGGAACGGAGAGGCATAGCAGTCGAATTTTGTAGAGAGGAAATCTCAGTTATGGTAGAATCGGTAAAATGATACGCAGGCTAAAGCCTGCGACTACCAGTAAAAATAATGTATATGAAGAAAATCTAACGGGAATGTATTTATGAAACACTGCACTAATGTCCTTCGCGCTATGCACTTCGCACTTCGCATTACTATCTGTGTTCTTGTGGTTTCCGTGATGCTGTCGGGTTGTGCTACCCTTTCCCAGCTGACCGGTGAAGCTGAGAGAGAAAGGGAAGAGAGGCAGAGACTCGAGGATGTCTGCCGGGACTTTGAGTCGCAGAACGCGCAGTTGAGGAATGAAATCCATCATCTGAAGCTTGGGCTTGCGAAATCCGGCGAGAAGGAATCGGCTTTGTCGGCGGAAATACATCGCCTGCGTGGTCAGAAAGCAGAACTCGAAACTAAGCTTCTCAGCTGCAGACAGCACCAGAAAAAGCTTGAAGAACAGCTCACAGAGAATGACGTGCGGCTTGCAGAACTTATTGATATCAGGAAGGGGAAGTGGGCTGAACGGGAGAAGATCAAAAGTGAGTTCTCTTCCGGCTTGAGGAGATTCGGAGGGTGCAAGGTTGAGTGCAGAGGCGAAGCAGTCGCAGTTGTCTTGCAGAATGTTCTCACTTTGACATCCGGCAAGGTCAAAACCAGAAAATCGTCTCTCCCGCTTTTGCGGGAGCTGGCAGCCCTTCTGAAAAAGCATCCGGAGTGCGAATTTGTGATTGAAGGACATACCGATGATATACCTACCAAGCGCACCTATCCGTCCAACTGGGAACTCTCGACTGCGAGGGCACTGGCTATTTTACACTATCTGGAGCGGGAGGGAATTGCTTCTGAGAAGATGTCGGCTGTTGGCTGCGGGGAGTATATGCCAAGAGCAAGCAACACGACCTCTGATGGACGCAGGGCAAACAGGAGAGTAGAAGTATTGGTTGTGAAGAAAAAGGGATAGGAATTTCGATACTTCTTTGTCATTCCGCACTTGATGCGGAATCCAGGATTCCAGCACGACTGCTGCGTTTTCTGGATTCCCGCTTTCGCGGGAATGACAAGTATGCGAGCAAACTGCATAGAGGTTTTTGACAATACCTGAACGTAGTGAGGGGTATCTTATGCTGGTTATGGCTCCGATGGTTGCAAGGCAGAGCAACATTATAAGTTCTGTGCTCCGTTCAGGAGCGATGGCGAAGGGGATTCTGCTCATTCTGTTTCTTTTCTCCGTCGCGGCATGGGCAATAATGGCATACAAGCTGATTTCACTCCGCGCGGCGCGAAGGGAGTCGGAGAGTTTCCTAAAGCGTTTCAGGAGTGAGAAAGATCCATCTCGTCTCTCAGTAATCTGCCGGCGTTTTAAACGCAGCTACCTGGCGAGGGTTCTGGAAACGGGACTTCTTCGGGAGCAAGATCCGGCTCGCCACTGGTGGAGATTATCCTCGAGTGAGATTAGGGAAACACTTGATAGAGCGGTTTCAAGCGAAATTATGCGTCTTGAAGATATGCTTGTCCTCCTCGCTATAGGCGGGAGTGTTTGTCCCCTGCTGGGACTCCTGGGGACGGTGTGGGGCGTGATGGATGCTTTTCTTGGCATGGAGACGTATCATTCGGCGAGTATCAGCGCCGTCGCCCCGGGGATTTCCGATGCTTTGATTACGACGATAGCCGGACTTGCGGCGGCAATACCCGCTGTTGTCGGATACAACTATTTCGTGAATCAGATAGGAGCAATGACTACGGAAATGGAGAACTTTGCTTACGAGGTTGGGAGCAAGTTCGGAAAAAGATGAAAGACAGGCGAAGACATAATCTTAAGGCTGAGATTAACGTAACGTCCCTTGTTGACGTGTCCCTGACACTGCTGATTGTTTTTATGCTCGTTGCTCCGATGATGAAGCATGGGATTAACGTTCAGCTTCCCCGTGTTTCGGCAGGCGGTGTTGATTTGAAAGAGCAGGTTGTTATTGCCATTGATTCCGAGAAACGAGTTTACCTCGGCGAACGCCGGATTTCACCGGAAGGGCTCGTGAAACATCTCCGGGAGACATCGGTTCGGGAGGTTTATCTGAAGGCGGATAAAAGCATCCCCTACGGATTTGTAGTGGAAATAATGGGCAAGATAAGAAATGCCGGGATTGAAAACATAGGGATGGTTACCGAGCCTCGTTGACTCATACCTGTGTCTGATGGGGGAGGAAAGAGGCGGGGGCGAGTAGTAGTGGGGAAACTGAAGTTAACGTTCCTGTTGTCAGTCTGCGCTCATCTGGTAGTCGTTGGTGTGCTCCTTGTCAGAGTAAACTTCCGGCGCCGGCGAATTCCTGCACCTGTTCATAGTGTTAGGGTGGTCGAAGCAAGAAGTGAAGTTCCGTCCGTGTCAAAACCGGTGGAGGCTTCGGAGGTTAAGCCGGACAAATCTGCCGAGAAGGTCAAGTTAGAGGCTTCCGAAAAAAAGAAGAAGGAAGACAAAAAAAAGCTGGAGGAATTTCTAAAGAAGCGCAGGCGTCTTGAGAAACAAAGAAAAGAGCGGGAACGCGAATTAGATAAGGAGCGAAAGAAGAAAGATGAAGAGCTAAAAAAGCTAACCCGCTGGAGCAAAGACGTGAGTGACAGGAGGACGTTGGAAGAACTGAAGTTAGATTCAGGAGTTGTCGTTTTCCCTGCTTGGTACATAGATAAGGTTCACAACAGCATTTTCTCCAGGTGGGAGTCGCCGTCCGCGGGCGGCAGGTCGGGAGCAAGAGTGGGTTTTGACATTTCACGTAACGGAGCGGTTAGCAGAGTTGTTGTGGAGAAAGGTTCGGGAAATCCCGTTTTTGATTCTTCCTGCGAGTCTGCGATAAGGGATGCAAGTCCTTTCGCGCCGCTGCCGGAGTTGTTTAAGGGAGAAAGGGTAAGAGTTCATGTTACGTTCAAGGAAGAGTAGCGGACCTTTGCATTTTGTTCGCTTCACGTTATTTTTTAACGGCAAAATCTGTGCTTCGTCGGGGCAGAAATTAAACTCCTCCCCGACCACACGTGGTGTAGTCGGGTCGTCAGACAAAATTTCTGCTGTTTCCCGACTCTGCTTGCTTTTGCCTAAAATAACGAAAGTCGCTCACAAAACGCAAAAGTCCGCAGTCCGCAATTTGTCCTGTGCGATTTTGATTGTTTTATGTGCCGCCCGGGTTGGGGCTGTTGACCTGTATCTTGACGTTACAAAAGCCAAATTCAGAAAAATCGTTGTTGCCGTTCCTGACTTTGGCGGTGAATCAGGCGCTGAAGCAGCGGGGATCATTGCCGGGGACCTAAATTTCTCGGGCTATTTCCAGACTGTTGATGACCCGGATTCTCTAAAGGCAGCGGCATCCGGAGGTGAAGGGAATTTCCCTGCATGGCATCGTCTCGGAGCGGAGCTTGTTGTGAGAGGAAAGATAGTGACCTCCGGGGGCTTGAGGCTGGAGTACCGCTTGTATGATGTGAAGAGAAGGAAACAGATTCTCGGCAAGGTGTATACAGGGGAGAAGAAGCTGTTAAGGAAAATGGCACATCGTTTTTCTGACGAAGTTGTGGAGAGAGTTACCGGGGAGAAAGGGATTGCGCGGACAAAAATTGCATTTGTTTCCAACAGTTCCGGGCATAAGGAGATATGCCTGATGGATTATGACGGCTATAATCCCGTTCGGGTAACTCGGGATCGGTCTTTGGCTACCGTTCCGTCATGGCTTTCGGATGGGAAGAGGATAGCCTATACCACTTACCGCGCAGGGAATCCCGACCTCTATGTCAGAAATGTCGAGACTGGCAAGGTGGTTAAACTTTGCACCTTTCAGGGGCTGAACTATGGCGCCGCCTGGTCTCCTTCCGGGAGATGGTATGCTCTTACCCTCACCAGAGACGGAAATGCTGAGATCTATCTTATGAGGTCGGATGGAAAGAAAGAAAAGCGGTTGACCCATCAGGGAAAGGTTGATTGTTCGCCGTGCTGGTCTCCTGACGGGCGGCATATTGCTTTTACGTCCGGTCGGGCGGGCAATCCCCATATATATGTAATGAACACGCAGGGCAGGATATTGGAGAGATTAACTAACAGTGGCTATAATGATTCGCCTGACTGGTCAACGAAGGGGGACAGGATTGTCTATTCGTCTCAGCAGGGACCTCATTTCGATATCCGGATAATGAATTCCGACGGCAGTGAGAAAATGTCTCTCACCCGAAATTGCGGCGATAATGAAAATCCGTCGTTTTCTCCTGACGGACGGCATATCGTTTTCAGTTCCACGAGGGACGGCGGAGAAAACGTCTATGTCATGGATATTGACGGCTCGAATCAGAAACGTTTGACTTTTATGAAAGGGGATAGTGAATGTCCCTGCTGGTCACCGAGATAAGACAGTGAACAGTTGCCAGTGGACAGTAGTTAGTAGCCAGCAGTCAGTGGTCAGTAATGAGCCAGAAGAAAGTAAAATCTTATAGAGACCTATTAATTTGGAGAAAGGCTATAGAGTTAGTTAAAGAAGTGTACTTGTTAACGAAGAAATTCCCTCAATCGGAAAGGTTTGCTTTGAGTGACCAGATACGTAGAGCTGCTGTTTCAATTCCTTTGAACATTGCTGAAGGGCAAGCAAGACAGCACTCAAAGGAGTTCCGGCAGTTTCTTTATGTGGCATTAGGTTCATTGGCAGAGCTTGATACCGGATTAACTATAGCTGTGGAATTAAGCTATATGAGTGGTAATGTCGTAGATGCAAGGATCATAGAGTTGAGGAAAATGCTCAATGGTCTTTTGTCAAAACTGGACACTGATCACTGATCACTGTCTTAAAGGGAGGGATGAAAAATGGTATGGAAAAGAATGGCGGTTTTTCTTGTAGCTGCTCTTCTCCTGACTGGGTGTGCCCGTTTTAAGAAAAGCGGTTTCGGAAGTCTGAGAGGGAGGAGTCCGGAAGAAACCATAACGGAAGAGGAACTGGAAGCCCTGGGTATAAGCCCTGAGCTTTCGGCAAGGGGAATGGTGTTTGCGGATACAAGCAGACTCCAGGATGTTCACTTTGATTATGACAGGTCCGACATCAAGCCTGAGACGAGAAGAGCACTCGCCGAAAATGCCGAGTGGCTGAAAAAACACCCGAGAGTGAGGGTACAGATTGAAGGACATTGTGATGAAAGAGGGACAGTGGAGTACAATCTGGGTCTTGGGCAGAGAAGAGCAACGAGTGTGAGAGCCTATCTTTCGGCTCTTGGGATAAGCTCTCAGCATCTTTTCACAATCAGTTACGGCGAGGAACAGCCTGCTGACCCGGGTCACAATGAGGGAGCGTGGGCAAAAAACAGGCGCGCCCATTTTAAGATAAAAGCAAGATAGTTCAGTGGAGCGTAAGTATTCGGTGAACCATGTGTCATTCTGAGCACATTCGTTTCACTCAGTATAAACTCCGCGAAGAATCTCCGGAGATTCTTCGTCGCTGTGCTCCTCAGAATGACACGCTCGACCGAATATTTGCTATGGAGCGGTGCAAGAAAGTCTGAACAAGATAGTGTTGTGTGTCTCGCGTTTTTGCCGGAGGCGAATGTAATGCGGATTGGCGTTATCTCGACATACCCGCCCATTGAGTGCGGGATAGCTACCTACACCAAATATCTCACGGACAGTCTTCTCCGGTTGGAGGGAAATGAGATATACATAGTCAGCCAGTTCGGAGGTAAGGGAGAGAAAGTCTATCCTGCTTTTCACGCGGATGATGCGGATCTCGCTGATAAGGTTTTCAAAATGATGGTGAAGTTCACTCCGGATATCGTGCACATTCAGCACGAATTTGGCCTTTTCGGTCCGTCTCAGGGGGTAAACTGTATTCCTCTTGTCTACAGAATAAAGCTGGCAGGTGTGCCTGTGGTTATGACATTGCACAGTGTCTATGAAGACTTTTCAAGAGAGAAAAAAATTGTTACCGAAGCGCTTATGAGAGCGTGCGATGCCGTTATTGTCCACGAGGAATACCAGAAAGAGTCCATTCTCAGGGAGATTGGCGCCTTTGATAATATCCGGGTCATTCCTCATGGTGCGAGAGAAGTTGAACCGGTGCCGGATGCGAAAAGGAGAATCGGTATAGACGAGAATACGAAGGCGATTCTGCTCTGCGGGTATTTCCGGCCCACAAAAGGAATGGACCGTATAGTCAGGATATTTCCAAAAATAGCAGAGAAGGTGGAGAATGCTGTTCTGGTCATTGCGGGGAAGATGAGAAGCACATTATACCGGGAGCACAGGGATAAGTTTTTCCATCTGGTGGAGACTTCTCCCGTCCGGGATAAAATCTTTGTTCTGAGGGGGCAGTTTCCCCAGAAAATTTTTGACACCATCATGTCATCCGGGGACGTAGTGCCGATGCCGTATCTGGAAGGTTCGCAGAGCGGGGTTCTTGCCCACTGTCTTGCTTTCGGATGCCCTGTCGTTGTTTCACCGGATGTGAGGAGTTTGAGAGAGACGGTTAGTGAAGTGAAATGCGGTATGGTGGCTGGGGACGATGATGAATTCGCAAGCCATATTACAAAAATCCTGAAAGACGATGAGTTCAGGGCTGAGCTTTCGGATAATGCAAGGGAGTACGTCAGAGAGGTCATATCCTGGAGGTTGATAGCTAAGAAGACGATGGATGTGTACGGGAGTTTGACTAAAATGCCCCGGGGACAGGCAATGTATATAAATCTGTAGTAGTAGCGCGCTGTAACATAAATTTTTAACTATCAAGAACAAGGAGGTCTAACGGAATGAAGATAGGAATGATGAGTTCATGGAACACGGACAGCGGAGTGGCAATACACGCTGAAGCTGTCGGCAAAGCGTGGATTGAAATGGGACATGAACTGAGCGTTTTCACTTTCACAAAAGAGGATTTTCACGGCGAGGGTTTCACGGGGAAGGATGAAGATTATGTAACAAGGTGTTTTGGAACCAGAAGAACGGGTTACCTTGACCCGACACCCATGTTAAAAAAGCAGTTTGACGTTTTTGTAGTTGAGGATTTGAGAATACTTCCGGTAGAAAACCTGGCAAAAATTCTTCCTATGATTCATAAGAAAGCAAAGACTGTGCACGTGGTCCATGAAAATGCGCTTCCCAGGGAAGCGTGGTTCTACCAGTTTGACTGGGACAGGGTAGTCTATTTCTCTCATAGACAGAATTTCCTGAACAGCGTCTATGAGGATGCGAAAATGATTCACTTCCCCTGCTTTCCTGTAAGAAAGAAGGATAAGGCTGAAGCCAGGAAAGCTCTCGATTTGCCTCCTGACAAGAAGATAGTCTGTCAGTTTTGCCAGAGAGGATACAGGCCGTTTCTACGGGAACTGCCGAATGAGCTGAAAGACGAAGCAATTCTTCTTGTACTTATACCTCCAAACTATGAATTTCTCGAGGAGGAAAACCCGCCGCGGTGGATGATTGTCCGCAAAGAAGAAGCTCTGTCTCATGAAAGGTTCGATGACTATCTATTTGCATCTGATGCTGTGATACTTCACAAGTTTCAAAGCCGTTACCGGGCAGTTGTCTCATCCACCGTATTCCAGGCGCTGGGGACGGGGTGTCCCATTGTGGTTCCCGGGCAGTCGGATTTTTTCTTCCCGTTCAAGGAAGAAGTGGTGCGGTATGCCGATTTTGAGGATTTAAAGGGAACACTTGTTGACGTTTTCAAAGACGGTAAGATTTACCAGGCGCACAGGGAAGTGGCGGAAGCCTTTGTTAATAGGAATTCAACTAAGGTTATAGCCCGGCAATTCATTGATCTATTCGAATCGCTCCTGGGGTAGGAACGTATAGTGCTTTGTAACACAAATTCTTGAAAGTAACAACTGTAGTCGCACCCTTTAGGGTGCGCAGGCTAAAGCCTGCGACTACCAACAAAAATTAATGTTACAGTGTGCTAGTGTAGTGTTTCACAATTAGCTTGCCTTATAGAGAACTTGTCATTCTGAGGAACGAAGTGACGAAGAATCTCCAGGGATTCTTCGCGGAGTTTATACTGAGTGACAACAAATGTGCTCAGAATGACACGTGTTCACTGAATATCTGCTCGTGAGGGATGGCTTGGATATACTGGAGAGGTTCGAAGGAAATCCCATTCTCGAACCGATTCCCGGGAATTCCTGGGAATCGCGGTGTGTGTTTAACTGTGCCTCTGTTTACGATGGCGGGAAAGTTCATATCGTCTACAGAGCTCAGGGAGATGACAACATCTCCCGGCTGGGATATGCAGCTTCCAGCGACGGTTTCAAAATTGATGAGCGCCTGCCGGAGCCGATATTTTCTCCCGGACATGAGTTTGAGTCCATGGGGTGCGAAGACCCGAGGATAACCAGAATCGAGCAGGAATATTTTATGTTCTATACGGCGTATGGTGATATGCCTCAGGTCGGAGAGGTTACGATAAAAGCAGACGATTTTTTGAACAAGAGATGGAATTGGAGCAGGAGAATGTTCCCCTTTCGCATGGTAAACAATAAGGATGTGGTTTTGTTTCCCGAGAAGATAAAGGGGAGATGGGTAATATACCATCGTCTTCATCCGCACATCTGGGTTTCTTATTCGGAAGACCTCCTGCACTGGAAAGATTCGAACATTGTAATGATGCCGAGGGGAAGCAGCTGGGAGAAACTCAAGCTGGGTGCAGGCGCTCCTCCCATAAAGACACGGAGGGGATGGCTTTTTATCTATCATAGCGTGGATGAAGCGAAAGTTTACAGATTGGGGCTGGCGTTGGTTGCGCTTGATGATCCTGAGATAATAATCTACCGCTCCAGGGAGCCGATTCTTGAGCCAGAGACGGAATTTGAGAGGGTCGGGGATGTTCCGAATGTCGTTTTCACCTGTGGTGCCGTTCTGAAGAATGATAGATTGTTTGTTTACTATGGCGGAGCCGACAAAGTTATCTGTGTGGCAACACAAAAACTGGATAAGCTTTTGCCGTGAAGTCAAAACATTTACACTTCGAGCCTGTCGAGAAGTAAAAACTTATGAATGAATGGAGATGGTATGTCTATATAATCGAATGCGAAGATAGGACATACTATACTGGGATGACTTGGAAACCAAACCAACGCTGGACATAGCATTTATCAGGTTTGGGATCAAAATATACATCTAAACATAAACCTAAACAATTGGTCTATTTAGAGGAATATGATAGTTTTGAAGAAGCGAGAGAAAGGGAAAGGCAAATCAAGGATTGGCGGCAGGAAAAGAAACGGAAATTAATCTCGGGCGAATGGACGAAAGTATGATAATGCTTCTCGACAGGCTCGAAGAATAAGGTGTATTATCATTGATTACAGGCAAGGTGTATAGTCGCTGATCATAGGTCTGGAGGAGATAATTGGAAAAGGTTTTACCCGTTAGCCGGTTGGAGAAGGATGATCTGCTTGAGGAAGAGTTGAAGAAAGCGCGTCTGGGGTTAACGGCGCAGGAAGCAAGGAAAATCGCATCCATTCTCGGGAGAGATCCCTCGATTGTCGAGTGTTTCATACTTGATATCGAATGGAGTGAACACTGCTCGTACAAGAGCAGTGCGAAAATCCTCAAGAAGTACCTTCCGCTAAAAGCTCCTAACGTCATCCAGAGCATAGAAGAGGATGCCGGTATTATTGCTCTTGCTGCGGTTAATGGCAGGAGATACGGCGTGGTCATTGCTCACGAGAGCCATAACCATCCCTCGCAGGTTCTTCCTGTGGAAGGTTCGGCGACCGGCATCGGCGGAGTTGTGCGGGACGTTGATTGTATGGGGGCGAGGGTTGTGGCAGTGGCGGACCCTCTTCGGTTTGGAGATGTGGAGGGCAGTGAAAAGGAGAAAGTAAAGTGGATTGCGCGCGGTGTGAGGCAGGGGATATGGGAATACGGCAATGCGCTTGGTGTGCCGAATATCGGCGGCGATGTCTATTTCGATGAATCGTTCAACGATAATTGTCTGGTCAATGTCGTGGCTCTCGGGGTTATCAGGGAAGATGAGATAATTCACAGCCGGGCTCCTGAGGGTGCGGGAGAGAAGGGGTACGACGTTATTCTTGTGGGCAAACCTACCGACGATAGCGGATTCGGCGGTGTCACTTTTGCGTCGCAAATTCTTGGCGGGGGGGAAGAAGAAGAGAGCAGGGGAGCGGTGCAGGTGCACGACCCGTTTCTGAAAAACGTTCTTCTCATGCGCAAGTCGAACTCTGCCGTGTGGAAGCTGGCTCGAGAAAAAGGCATGGAAATAGGTTTCAAGGATTTGGGCGGCGGGGGATTAGCCTGCGCTTCTTCTGAGATGGGGGCGGCAGGAAGCTGCGGGATTGACATAGACCTTGAAAAGGTACACGTTTCGATGACTGACATGCTCCCTGAGGTCATAGCCTGCGGGGAAACTCAGGAGAGGTATCTTCTCATTGTTCCGCCTGAGTTAACGGAGGAAGTCCTCAGGATTTATAATGAGGACTGGGACCTTCCCAACATATACGAGGGCGCCAGGGCAAGTGTGATAGGGAAGGTTACTTCCGGGGACAGGTATGTTATGCACTGGATGGGGGAGGTAGTGTGCGATATTCCCATACATGAGCTGACAAAGGGAATCTGCTATGAGAGGCAGTCAAAGCCTGTCGTGAGGCATCTTTCCGAACCTGAGTTTCAGGAGCCGGGCAACCTCGGGGAGGTTCTCCTGAAAGTGTTGGGGGGGCCGAATGTTTCTTCCCGCGAGGCAATCTTTCGTTCGTATGACACGGAGGTTCAGGGAAATGCTGTAATAAGACCCGGGGAGGCTGATGCAGGGGTTATTGCTCCCCTTGAGGAGGAGGGAAGCAGGGCGGGTATAGCTCTCTCCACCGACGGGAATCCTTTGTACGGATTGATTGACCCGTATTGGGGAGGAGCTAATGCGGTGGCCGAAGCGATGAGAAACGTGGCGTGTGTCGGGGCGGTTCCGAGCGGGCTTACGGATTGTCTCAACTATGGCAACCCTGAGAATCCGGAAGCTTTCTGGCAGTTTGAGGAGGGCGTGCGCGGTGTAAGCGATGCCGCCAAAAACTTGTGGCTAAAAGGACATCCCGAAATGCCCGTTCCGATCGTGTCGGGGAACGTGAGTTTCTACAATGAGTCGGCGGCAGGAAAGTCAATTGCTCCCTCCCCGATAATTGCCTGTGTGGGTGTGATGGAAGATTACAGCCGGGCGCTAACCATGAGGTTCAAAGAAGCCGCAAGCAGAATATATCTTGTCGGCGGCAGGTATGATGAGCTTGGGGGGTCCGAGTATTACCGCAGGATGTTTGGTGCGCTCGGGAAAAATGTTCCTCAGGTTCGCTATGAGGAAGAGAGAAAGGCTATATACGCTGTTATAGACTGCATCTCGGCGGGGCATCTGCTGGCGGCGCATGACATATCCGGCGGAGGATTAGCAGTAACACTCTCGGAGATGCTGGTTTGTGGAAGACATCAGCCGGCATGCAAAGGGGCTGAAATTGATCTTGAGAGGATAGGCTCTCCGCTGAGGGATGATAAGAAGCTATTTTCAGAATCCAGCGGTTTTGTTCTGGAGGTTTCGCCCGGAAACGGCCCGGGTGTTGAGAGGATTTTTGCCGAACGCGGATTGGAGATTTTTCACATCGGGGTTGTTGTGGAAGAACCGGTTTTCACTGTCAGGTCCGGTGAAAAAGAAGTGTTGAGGTTATCCGTATCCGCGATGGAAGAAGCATGGAGAGGCGGTATTGCTGAAGCCTTGAAATAGGAGATGGACTATGTCACAACCCAACTCTCGCATTTTTTTGCCTAAAATAACGAAAGTCGCTTCAAAAACGCAAAAGTTGGGTTCGAGCAGTAGTCACAAGTTACGCGAAATGAAAAAGATTGCGATAATTCAGTATCCGGGAAGTAACTGCGAGTATGAGACGGCAAGGGCTGTGATGGCATCCGGAATGGAGGCGGAGATTTTCCGCTGGAACAGGGATGCCGCTTCTCTGGATGAGTATGACGGGTACATCATTCCCGGGGGATTTTCCTATCAGGACAGGGTTCGTGCAGGGGCAATAGCTGCAAAGAAAGGTATTATGAGAACCATATTCGGTGAAGCGGCGAAGGGGAAGCCTGTTCTTGGCATATGTAACGGAGCTCAGGTTCTTGTAGAAAGCGGTATGATTCCCGGCGTTAATCCGGGGGAACTTGAGATGGCTCTTGCTCCCAATACGGGCACATCCGGCTATTATTGCAATTGGGTTCATGTGGTGCATTCGACACGAAAAGGGAAATGCGCTTTCACCCGTTTCTTTGAGAAATCCGAAGTGTTTCCGATGCCTGTTGCTCATGCCGAGGGCAGGTTTGTGACGAGGAAAAAGGGATTAATCGAGTCCATGTATGATAACGGGCAGATAGTGTTGAGGTACTCCACTGTTGATGGCAAAGTTGAAGACAGATTTCCTGTTAATCCAAACGGGTCAACTGACAATATTGCGGGGATTTGCAACCCGGCCGGTAACGTTTTTGCACTGATGCCGCATCCTGAGAGGGCGGCATGGCTCAGGCAGGTTCCTGATGATACCGGAGATGAGTACGCTGAGGCAAAGCGGGACGCATACGGCAGCTGGCAGAGGATGACGGAGGCTGGCCCGGGCAGGAAGATATTTGAGTCGATGAGGGAATATCTTGAAAACATACCATATTGAACTTCTTGTGAGGTTGAAGACTGCCGACACTGTGGCTCTTACCGCAAAGAATACTCTTCGGCGGGATATGGGTTATGAGTCGGTTCTTCTTGATGTCCGGAGAGAAGAGCGGTGGGTAATACAGGTTCAGGCAGAAGATTTGCAAACAGCAGAAAAACTCGGGAGAGAGTTTGCCGCCACGAGGATATTTGTGAATCCAAACAAGCAGACGTGTGTTCTGAAAGCGGCAGAATCGGGACAGGCAAAGCTGTCTCCGCAGAAGCAGGATGAAGGAGGACCGTACGAGGTTGGAGTTATCGTCAGCTACTATCAGGACGGGAAAGCGGTTTCTGCCCGCGATGCGCTGCGACACACTTACGGTTACGGCGGCAGGATAGGAAATGTGGAAAGAGGCGTGTTGTGGAAGCTCCTTTTGAGTGCACAGAGTCCGGATAGCGCAAGAAAAACGGCGGAAGATATTGCCCTGACTTCAAGTATGAACAGCGGGTTGCTCACAAATTCTCACTCTCAGACATATATCGTGTTGTGAAAATCAACCCCTGTATTTCGCTTGCTTTGGAGGGAAATCTTGGTAGCATATATTAAAAGCAGTTTATGGTTGATAGTTTGTAACTATTCAGGTCGTTTGGACTGTAGGCTGAAGGCTGTTAGGAAAGACAGAAAATTCTGTGTTTCAGGCGCTTTTCAGTGTGCAATATCCCTGGAAAGCATTAACAACGGGACTGGCCCGCTCCG
>JAUVJM010000117.1 GCA_030596585.1 bacterium | reverse complement strand
CGGCTGTCTTCCCACCAAAGGGCTGCCGCTCCCGTTTGTAAGCTGCGGCGGGTCCTCGCTTGTTGTGAATATGACGGGCGTCGGGTTCCTTGTGAACATCTCACGCCGCGGAAAGAAATACGCTAATTCCAAATAGTCAATCTTATTTTGTGACACTCCTTTCAGGATTATTTGACAGAAGTGGGGGCAAGTGATAGATTATAGAGGACAAGAAGCGGAAGTTGGTGAAAGAGGAAAAACGATGAAAACAAAAAAACCTGCATGGTTGGAGGAAGCCGTATTCTACCAGATCTATCCGCAGAGTTTCTATGACTACGACGGAGACGGAATCGGAGATCTCAACGGCATATTCCACAAACTGGACTACATTCAGTCACTGGGCGTGACAGCTTTATGGCTGAATCCATGTTTTAGTTCCCCCTTTCAGGATGCGGGCTATGATGTCGCGGACTATTACCAGGTGGCCTCGCGCTATGGAACAAACGCAGACCTCAAGCGCCTTATCGTGGAAGCTCATCGCCGTGGCATCAGAATATGTCTCGACCTTGTTGTCGGTCACACATCAATCGAGCATTCCTGGTTCAAAGCGTCTTGTCAGAATTGCCGGAACAAATACTCAGATCGATACATCTGGACTTCTTCGGTGTGGGATAAAGGGGATCGCTCAATGTGCTTCGTAAATGGCTATGCGGACAGAGATGGAAACTACGCGACCAATTTTTTCTATTGTCAGCCGGCATTGAATTATGGGTTTGCCAAACCTGATCCGAAACAACCTTGGCAACAGTCTGTAGATGCACCAGGCCCTCTTGCTACGCGTCGTGAACTGAGAAATATTATGGACTTCTGGCTCAATCGGGGGGTGGATGGATTCCGGGTGGATATGGCCGCTTCTCTCGTAAAGAATGATCCTGGTCACAGGAAGACGATTAGGCTGTGGCGTGATGTGTGCAGATGGATGCGGAAGCAATATCCCGAAGCCGTTCTCATTTCTGAGTGGGGAAATCCGAAGGAGGCAATCTCGGCAGGATTCGACATCGATTTCATGCTGCACTTCGGCGTGAAAGGATATGAGAAGCTGTTGCTTGACAAGGACTGTTTCTTCAGGCGCACGGGCGGAGGAGGTATCTATGGGTTCCTCCAGCCATATCTGGCGCAGGTATCCAAAACGAAAGGCAGGGGATTCATATCCGTCCCAAGTGCCAACCATGACTTCAAGCGGCTGCGATCAGATGGGAGAACCCACAGTGACCTAAAGGTTATCTTTACGTTCCTGCTTACGTGGCCGGGCATACCGTTCATATACTATGGTGATGAAATCGGGATGCGTTTTCTCAATAGACTTCCATCAAAGGAAGGAGGATACGACCGAACCGGTACACGTACCCCAATGCAATGGAACAGTAGACGGAATGCGGGCTTTTCCTGTGCTTCCCAAAATCAACTATATCTTCCCATCGACCCACGCCGGAAAATACCCACCGTAAATGCCCAGGATCATGATCCCCGATCACTCTTGAACCATGTCCGAAAACTCATTGCATTAAGAAAAAGCTCCAGGGCTTTTCAAGCCAATGGCAAGCTGATTCCTCTATACGCAGATCCAAATCGGCCGCAGTTTGCGTACATACGGAAATACCGGGAAGAAAGATTTCTTGTCGCGGTCAATCCATCTATTGTCCCGGCTGAGATCCGGCTCAACGGGATAAAAATCGACAATAGCGCGCTTAATATAGGGAATGGAATCAAGGCTTCAGCAGGGAGAAATAGTACTGTCCTGAAGATGACTGGCGTATCATATGGGATATTCAAACTGTAAATTGAAGTGAAAACAAAATAAATCTTGTCTATACAAAAGTATTACGCTATAATGGATTTGGAATGAAAGAAATCAAATGGAGTTTATTGAAGAGTGAAAGGCTCAAGAAGACAAGGGGTGTTTCATTTGAAGACATTATTTCCCAGCAGAAGATACACGAAAGAATATAAAAAGAGGTAAGTGAAATGAAAAGGAATATAGAATTAACGAAGCAAGAGAAAAAAGTCGAGGATGCTTTGATAGCGGGAGAATTTGTTAGTGTTGATAACACGGAGTTGGAAGAAATATCTCAGGCAATCGCAAGGCGAAAAAAGGATGCGGTGTTGAACATTCGTGTAAACAGCCAAGATCTAATGAGTATAAAACAGAAAGCAAAAGGGCTGGGAATAAAATACCAGACTTTTATTTCTGAAGTCTTGCATAAAGTAGCGCTTTGACCTAACCACTCGCTGCATCTGACTGCTATTCCTCTGCGCTCCGTAGCGGCAGGTGAGTTCTATCGTTATGTTTTGAAAAAATGGAGGTGGACAATGGAAGGGAGAAGATTTGTGTATTACAAGGAAGATGATATGTATGTGGGCTATCTCGAGGAGTTTCCGGATTATATGACCCAAGGGGAAACATTGGAGGAATTGAAACTAAATCTACTGGATATTTACAAGGAACTTACCAGTGGTCGTATTCCTTGTGTTCATCATGTCGCGGAGCTTGAGATAGCATGAAGCGGAGAGATTTGATAAAACAGATTGAAGAGATGGGATGTGTTTTAGTCAGACATGGAGGTAGGCATGATTGGTATCAAAATCTTATCACAAAAGCTTGCCAGCCCATTGCAAGGCATAGAGAAATCAAAGAGAGTCTTGCAAAGCATATTATTAAAACATTGAAAAGTTAGCATAAGTCGCTGCACCTGACTGGTATTCCGCTGTGCTCCATAGCAGTAGCTGAGGGGTCGCCAGTAATTGAGGGTTGAAAGATGAAGGTTATTCTTGCCGGGGGCGGGACCGGAGGGCATTTATTCCCGGGACTGGCTATTGCTGAGGAACTGGAAAGACAGGAGCCTGGTTCGGAGATTCTGTTTGTTGTTGACGCGAAGAACGCGCGGTCCGTTTCGGTAAGAAAATACGGTTTCAGGTGCATAGCTATAAGGGCGGGGAAGCTGGTGGGCAGGAGTTTCCGGGAATTAGTCCCGGCGATTTTTTTTTCATTCGCGGGGTTCATGCAATCTCTTCTGATTATCGGGAATTTCAGACCTGATGTCGTTGTTGGTTTGGGAAGCTACGTGAGCGGTCCCTTTGTGGCGGCGGCACTTCTCCTGAGAAAGAGAACGATTCTTCAGGAACAGAACTACGTCCCCGGTCTCACGACCCGGATACTTTCTGGATTTGTGGGCGAAGTTGAGGTTGGTTTTGCCGGCACCATAAGGGGTTGCCGGGTTTGTGTAACGGGCAATCCTGTGAGGCGGAAAATCCTCGAGGCAGACAGAACTGCGAGTGCCGGGAAATTGGGGCTTAGTGCAGGGAAGCTGAATCTGGTTGTGTTTGGGGGCAGTCGCGGCGCCCGGAGGATAAACGAAGCCGTGTTGAAGGTTATAGGAAAGCTCAAAGACAGCTCTTCAGATGCGGGTTTGCTGGAATCGTGGCAGATTGTTCATATCACGGGGAGAGACGATTACGTGCGGATACTGAAGGCATACGAGTCAAAAGAGATACCGGCCTATGTATCTCCCTTTATTGAAAATATGGAGGACGTATACGGGGCAGCAGATTTAGTTGTTTGCAGGGCCGGCGGCAGTACTATTGCTGAGCTCACGGCGCGCGGCTTGCCTGCAATCTATATTCCGTATCCGTGGGCTAGTGCCAATCATCAGGAGCATAACGCGCGCTGGGTTTGTGAGAGAGAAGCAGGGGAGTTGGTTCTGGATGCCGAGCTTGCAGGACGAAAGTTGTATGACTGTATGAGAAGGCTGATGTGTGATGAGAAGAAGAGAAGGGAACTCCATCTTGCCAGCAGAAGACTGGGTAAACCCGAGGCGGCAAAACTGATAGTAGAAAGAATGAGAATCTTATGCAAGAAAGTTCAGTAAACCCCGTAAAGGATTATTGTTCGAGCTTGTCGAGAACCTATCTTCTCGATGCGCTTTTGCTTACTCGAAGAATAAACGGGGTT
>JAUVJM010000053.1 GCA_030596585.1 bacterium | reverse complement strand
TTGGTTCGTAACCGGTGAATTCTTCGCATTGCGAGACAGGAAATTTCCTGGGAAAGGTGCACCACCGGTCGTTTATGCACCCATTGCATAATCCCCTCTTTTCCATAACCAGGCCCCCTTTCTCAAATAGAAAAACGTCCTCCTCAGCAAATCTCGCTGCTAAAAAGGACGTCGTTATCCCGTTTTTCTGACTTTGAAAGAAAGGGAAAAGGAATTATAGAAACAGAAAAAGGTGCTCCTTAGAACACCTTTGGTCCCCTTTCTCCACCCCGCAAATCTCTTACGAAGCTCAAGCACAAACCCTGTGCTTTACCCTACAATCCAGAACCTACCACATGCCCTTAATCCCTGTCAAGTTTTTTCTCTTACAACCCCTAAATCCAACCGCGGAGCTTCATTGCATCTACTACGCGCTTCACAGCTACGACATAGGCTGCCTCTCGCATGTTTATGTCATGCTTCTTTGAAGTGTTGAGCACCGAGTGAAAGGCGTCGGTCATTTTCTTGTCCAGACGCTCATGGATTTCTTTCTCGTCCCAGTAATACATGTAGAAATTCTGCACCATCTCGAAATATGAAACTGTCACCCCGCCGGCATTGCACAGGAAATCAGGTATCACGTGGACATGATTTTTATGCAGGATGTCGTCTGCCTCCGGTGTGGACGGGCCATTAGCCAGCTCTGCGACAATCCTGGCCCTGACGCCGGGCGCATTCTTTTCAGTGATGACGTTTTCCATGGCGGCAGGAATGAGTACGTCCACGTCAAGTTCAAGAATCTCTTCATTGGAAACGGATTTCGTGTTTGGCATATTGATTACCGAACCTGTTTCCGTCTTATGCTCACGGATTGCTTCCGGGTCAAGCCCCTCCCCGTTGAATATTCCGCCTTTACTGTCACTGACAGCTACCACTCTGGAATTGAATAGGGATCTGCACAGTCTCGCCGCGTGATAACCGGCGTTTCCGTAGCCCTGTATGGCAACGGTAGCTTCCTTAAGATCAATGCCGTGTTCCCTGGCAGCCTCACGAATTGTATAAAGACCGCCCCGGGCGGTTGCGTCTCCGCGCCCTGCAGAACCTCCCATGTTGAGAGGTTTCCCCGTGATGACTCCAAACTGCGTCTGCCCGGCGATTTTTGAATATTCGTCCATCATCCATGCCATTGTCTGGGAAGTTGTGTAAACATCAGGCGCCGGGATATCCTTGCCCGGGCCGATAAACTGCCACACCTGATTGATATATGCCCGGCTCAAGCGCTGCAACTCGTTTTCGGACATCTCCCTGGGGTTGCAGATAATTCCTCCTTTTGCTCCTCCGAGAGGCAGGTCAAGAAGAGAACACTTCCATGTCATCCAGGCGGAAAGCGCCCGCACGGTATCTACGGTCTCTTCGGGATGAAAGCGAATTCCTCCCTTTGTCGGGCCTCTTGCATCGTTGTACTGAATCCTGAATCCCTGGAACACACGGGTGGTGCCGTCATCCATATGAACCGGCAAAGATACGTGAAGCTCGCGCGTGGGAACTCGAAGGATTGCATGCACACCAGGGTCCAGTTTCAAGGTTTTCGCACACTTATCCAGCTGTCTTTGTGCGATCTCGAACGGATTGAGTTTCTCCATTTTCTCTTATCCTCCTGTATGTAAATACCACTGAACACGTCATTCTGGTAGTCGCAGGCTTTAGCCTGCGTCCCGAATGCTTTCGGGACGGCTACCTTCAAAACTCCGATATACTATGTCCTCTTAGAGAGATTATGGACGGGATCAGACCTGAGCATGGTATTTCTGCAGTGATTTTACGCTTATCTTTTTCCTCTTAATCAGATCCTCGATTCCGTTAACGGTAGCCTCGGCTCCGGCAATGGTAGTTATGAGAGGAACACCGTAAAGGATTGCATTGGACCTTATCTTTGTTTCATCTTCCTTGGTTGCTTTTCCTGCGGGAGTGTTTATCATGAGTTCCACCCTGCCGTCTTTCACCAGATCAATAATGTTCGGTCTCCCTTCATGAAGTTTAGGGAGAACTTTTGCTTTTATGCCGTTCTTGTTGAGAACGCCTGCCGTGCCTGAAGTTGCCACAATCTTGAATCCAAGGTCAACAAGCTTCTTGGCGATCAGGATTATAGCTCTCTTGTCCTGATTCTTCACGCTTATGAATACGGTTCCTTTCTTTGGCAGCTTTTGCCCGGCGGCTATCTGGCTCTTCGCATAAGCGGCGCCAAACGTGGAATCGATTCCCATGACCTCTCCCGTAGACTTCATCTCCGGGCCAAGAACTACATCTACACCGGGAAATCTTATAAAGGGGAATACGGATTCTTTCACAGCAACGTGGTTTATCTTTTTCTCTTTCGTGAAACCCAGCTCTTCCAATGTTTTCCCGAGCATTATCTTAGTTGCCAGATTTGCCAGAGGAATACCTATTGCCTTGCCGATGAATGGAATTGTCCTGCTCGCTCTCGGATTTACTTCAAGGACATAGACCACATTGTTCTTGACGGCATACTGGATATTCAGAAGCCCTTTCACATTCAGTTCCTTTGCAAGCGAGTACGTGTTTTGTCTTATAACATCTATTGTATCTTCTCCCAGTGTATGCGGTGGAAGAACCATTGCGCTGTCGCCGGAATGTATGCCCGCTTCTTCGATATGTTCCATAATCCCGCCCACCACACATCTCTCGCCGTCCGCTATTGCATCCACATCGACTTCGATTGCATCTTCCAAAAACTTATCAATGAGAATCGGACGCTCTGGAGATGCCTCCACTGCTTTCTTCATGAAACCGGCCAGATCCTCGTCATCGTAGACTATTTCCATGGCTCTGCCTCCAAGCACGTAGGAGGGCCTTACGACTACCGGGTATCCTATGTTGTTTGCGACTTTTCTCGCTCCCTCAAATGACGTGGCTGTTCCATTGTCAGGCTGAATGAGCTTCAATTTCCTGATCGTTTGCTGGAATCTTTTCCTGTTCTCTGCTCTGTCTATGGAATCGGGGCTGGTCCCTAAAATTTTTAATCCTGCCTTCGCCAGTTGAGCGGATATGTTCAGAGGAGTCTGGCCTCCGAACTGAACTATTGCCCCGATGGGATGCTCAATGTCTACGATATTTAATACGTCCTCAACCGTTAGAGGTTCAAAGTACAGCTTGTCTGAAGTGTCATAGTCCGTAGAGACAGTCTCCGGATTGCAATTCACCATAATGCTTTCAACGCCCTCCTCCTTCAGGGCGAAAGAAGCATGGCAGCAGCAGTAATCGAATTCTATCCCTTGTCCTATTCTGTTGGGTCCGCCCCCGAGAATAAGAACCTTCTTGCTGGAAGAGGGCTCGCTCTCATTTTTTGTTTCGTACGTAGAGTAGTAGTAGGGTTTATCCGCCTTAAATTCTCCTCCGCATGTATCCACTGACTTGTATACGGCTTCTATGTTACTCTCTTTCCGCATGGAGCGGACCTTTCCCTCTGTCGAATCAAGCAGATAAGCAAGCTGTCTGTCCGAAAAACCGTTCATCTTTGCTCTCCTGAGCAACTCCGGCGGAATTGCAGTTTGCGATTTGTTAATCCTGAATTCTTTTATCTCCTTCTCCAGCTCTACAATCTGTCTTATATTGTCTATAAACCATCTGTCGATTTTTGACAACTCGTGAATCTCGTCAATTGTTAATCCAGCCTTAAGACCATACCTGATGTAGAACAATCTCTCGTCGTTCGGGATTCGCAAATTCCTCTTTATTTCCTCCATCAGGTCATCCGGTGCTGATTCCAGTGCTTCATCCGTAATTGTATCCCTTCCGTCCGAACCCAGCCCAAATCTGCCTGTTTCAGTAGACCTTACTCCTTTCTGGAGCGCTTCCCTGAAATTCCTGCCGATGGACATTGCCTCGCCGACCGCTTTCATAGATGTGTTCAAAACCTTTTCGGCCCGGGGAAATTTCTCGAAAGTGAATCTGCAGATCTTGAATACGCAGTAATCAATCGTTGGCTCAAAGAATGACATTGTCCTTCCGGTAATCTCGTTAAGGACCTCCGGAAGCGTCAAACCGACAGCCAGCTTTGTGGCAACTCTTGCAATTGGAAAACCCGTAGCTTTGGAAGCTAAAGCCGAGCTTCTCGAAAGTCTTGGATTGACTTCTATGATAACGATGTGTCCGTCATCCGGATTTTGGCCGAATTGGATGTTCGCCCCTCCTCCTTCCACACCGATTTTCCTTATAATCTTCCGGGACAGAGTCACGAACTTTGCGTATTCGCGCGCGCTTACGCTCTGGGACGGCGCAACTACGATACTATCTCCGGTATGAACGCCCATCGGGTCAACATTCTCCATAGAGGTAATCATAATAACATTGTCAACGCGGTCTCTCATTACCTCAAACTCTATTTCTTTCCAACCTAACACAGATTGTTCAACCAACACCTGATGGACCGGGCTCATCTCAAGCCCCTTTGTTAGGAATTCCTCCAATTCTTCCTTATTATAAACAGTGGAACTGCCGCTTCCTCCCATACAGTATGCAGGTCTCAGAATTAGCGGAAGTCCTATCTCAAGCCCAATCCTCATACCTTCCTTCAAATCCGTGGCAATACCGCTTCTCGGAGTATCTACATCTATTTCTCGCATTGCCTTCTTAAACAGTTCCCTGTCTTCAGCTCTTGAGATAGCTTCAACGCTGGCTCCTATAGACTCTACCCCATATTTCTTTAGTATTCCCTCTTTCATTAAGAAGTAGGCAAGGTTCAGACCTGTCTGGCCGCCTAATGTGGGCAGAATGGCATCGGGCTTCTCCTTTTTTATTATCTCGGTGACAGCCTCCACTGTAAGCGGTTCGACGTATGTGGTATCTGCCATGTTGGGGTCTGTCATAATAGTGGCAGGATTGCTATTTACGAGGATTGTAAAGTAGCCTTCTTCCCTCAAAGCCTTGCACGCCTGCGAACCTGAATAGTCGAATTCACAAGCCTGTCCGATGACAATGGGGCCGGAGCCTATCATCAGTATTCTCTTTATGTCTTCACGCTTTGGCATTTTTCACCATCTCCAAGAATCTCGTGAATACTTCATTCGCCTCTCCGGTTCCGGAAGCTGCCGGGTAGTACTGGCATCCGATGAGCCTCAAGGGTGTACTTTCTATTTCCTCGATAGAGTCGTCATTAACGTTCCGCAGAGTGATTCTGATGCCGTCTTCAGCTTTCATAGGGCATTCATCCATAACATATGAATGGTTCTGAACCGTGATGTTTCCCTTATATGAGTGAGGGGATTTCACCGGATAGTTCAAACCGTGGTGTCCTATCTTCATCCTCTTGAGTTTTCCTCCCAGGGCAAGATAAGCAATCTGAGCTCCGGTAGAGATACCTAAGATGGGAATCTTGCCAAGCAGTTCATGGACCACATCTGCAATCCCGGAAATTGCTTCATCTTCCTCCGGCCCGCCGGAAATAATCAAGCCATTCGGTTTCAGCCCAAGAATCCTGTCTGCACCCGTGTTGTATGGCAACAATGTGAGGTTGCATTCAAGACCCTTTAACTGTTCGATAAAACTATTCAAAATGCCCAAATCCATTATCGCGACTCTGGGTCCTGAAGAATTCCCTTTAATCTGTTTAATCCTTTTCACAGAGACATCTTCTATGGAATGCTTTTTGTTTTTTCTCTTGTGGTCCTTGAGTTTCTTAAGCAGGATACTTTTTTTCATCTCCTTGCTGGAAACAATTCCAAGCATCTCCCCGCAGTCCCGGATCTTGACGGCAAGTGTTCTTGTGTCAACCTCGCTTATCGCGACAAGCTCCTCCTTTTTCAAAAAGGCGCCAAGATTGTCATCCGCCTGCCAGTTGGAGCACATCCTGCTGGGTTCCTTTATGACCAGGGCAGATATCCAGGATTTCCCGGATTCATTAAACTGTTTTGCCGTACCGTAATTGCCTATCAGCGGATATGTGAGAACCAGAATCCTGCCTGCATTTGCCGGGTCTGTCATGATTTCCTGGTATCCGACTACGGCAGTATTCAGTACCACTTCTCCTATCTGCTCTCCCGGCACGCCTGCCGAGATGCCCTGAAATACACTGCCATCTTCCAATACCAACACTGCTTTCATACCGATACACCTCAAATTACAAAATCTGATTTTACGGGAGTTTTACTTGATTTTCAAGAACTTTTTTCTTTCTGGAATCTTGACTCAGGAGCATCGGGAGTATAAAATATTATCGAGGTAGAAAACTTGCTGTCTGGAAGGGAGAATTCCGATGGAGAACAAAAGACGAAGAAATCCTATAAAGGTGTTTGTCCGTATTGTCGGTGTTATTCTTGCCCTGGTTATAGCAGCAGGACTTGTGCTTACGCAAATTGAGATTTCATCTGCCAGACTCAAGGATGTAGTTGTTTCCAAGCTGAGCGCCGTTTTAGGTATGCCCGTGAGGATGGAAACAGTGTCAGTTAGGCTTTCCAGAGGTATAACGGCGAAGAATCTGTCTCTGGGAGAGGGCGGTTCAAAGCTCTTCTCAGCGAAGGGTCTGGTTTTCAGGTGCAATTTCCTTGAAGTTCTGCGCCGCCGGTTCAACATCCGCAGTATAGTTATAGAACAGCCGGTTGTCACTCTGCGTTCCGGTGAATCGGGATTCCTGCTCCCTCTTATGATTGCCGGTTATCGAACTCCGGAGGCGGGTTCAGGATTTGAGTTCCAACTTGCGGAGGCAAAGGTTCTGGATGGTAAGATTCGTGTGGAAAGAAAAAGAGCCGGTTCTGATGAGACTTCTCTCACCGTTGATGAGATAAACCTTGAGATATCTTCCGAGGGAAAAGGCAAGCCTGTCAGAATTGAAGGGAGCGGGAACGTTGCTTCAGCGCTTGGTTTCTCTGTGCTTGGCTTCTACAAGACGGGCGAGAAAGCACCTGTTGATTTCAGGATAAATACTGATCTGGATTGGGCCGGGATGAGGGAGATATTGAGCAAGCTTGGTCTCAGTTCTGTTTCCGAATTAAGAGGAACGGGAAGAAGCAAGTTTGATATTACTCTAACCGGCAAGCCTGATAAGCTGGATATAGATGTGGAAGGAGACCTAACAAAGAGTGAAGTTTTCTATGGTGAGTTATTGCACAAACCGGAGGGGCTGTCCACAAAGCTTAAAATCAAGTCGGTATATTCGCCAGGAAGATTGCACATTTCCAGCGTAAGGCTCAGAGTCGGGGAAGGTGAGTTGAGGGGTTCTGGGGTGATTGAGTCCGGCGGCAGGTACCGTTTTTCCATCAATGGAAAGAACGTAGACGTAAATGAGCTTTTGAGCGTAAAAAAAAACGATGAAGTAACGTTTGAGATGACCGGGAAAGCGGGGATGCACACGCACATTGCAAGTAAAGGAATAGGAGCGGAAGGACTTAACGGGAGAGGCAGTGTGAGAATCGAAAGCGGCACCATTAAGTCCTTTTCCTGGTTGGAGGATCTTCTGTCTACGATTCATCTTCCGGAACTGATGCCTTTCAAGTACAGCGAGATTGCAAGCAGTTTCAGTATCGTGAACGGTAAGATGACTTTGCGTAATACGACCGTCCAGGGAAAAGATGCTGTTCTCAATACGGAGGAAGCGGAAATTGACCTGGTGCAGAGAACCAAGAACATCTCAGCCGATTTTGCGCTTGCCCCGCACCTTGTGGAACGGGAACGTTCCAAGTTCAAGGAATTTGACAAATTTTTCTACGTAGATGAGCATGGATATGCTCACCTGTCCGTTGTCTGGACAGGGCCGTTGTCAGAAACATCTCCGGATTTAGCCGCCTCCATTCTGAAGACAGGTCTAAAGAAATATGGGATAGAGTTGCTGAGGGAACTAATCGAATGAGGACATGCATTCTACTTCTGGAAAGCCTGCGCCCCAGGCAGTGGACCAAGAATCTTTTCATATTCGCGGGGCTTTTGTTCTCGCAAAACATCCTGAATTTGCCCCTGCTCTTCAGATCAATATTTGCCTTCCTTATTTTTTGCATTCTTTCCGGTTGTGTGTATATTCTGAATGACATTTTCGACCTGGAGCAGGACAGGCGCCACAGATTGAAATCCCGGAGACCGCTTGCTTCCGGGAGACTCAAGGTTTCGCACGCCGCCTTAGCACTCATAATCTTAACACCTCTTCTCTTAGCCGCGTCATACCCCCTGGGATTGTCCTTTTTCCTTGTCACTCTGGGTTATCTGCTGCTCCAGGCGGCATACTGCTTCTGGCTGAAGCATGTGGTCATCCTGGATGTCTTTGCAATTGCCTGCGGTTTTGTGCTGAGAGTTGTGGCGGGTGCGGTGGTCATTGGCGTGGAGATTTCCTCCTGGCTCATAATCTGCACGATTCTCCTTGCGCTTTTCCTCGGGCTGAGCAAGAGAAGACATGAATTGATGTTGTTGGAAGAGCAAGCAGAAAATCACAGAAAGGTTCTGGGGGAATACAGCCCTTATCTTTTAGACCAGATGATTTCGGTCGTTACCGCCTCAACCGTAGTGGCTTACGCTCTCTACACTATGTCACCGGAAACGATAGGGAAGTTTGGCACCAAGAACCTTATTTTTACCGTTCCTTTCGTGCTCTACGGGATTTTCCGGTATCTCTATCTTGTACACCAGACGGGAGCAGGCGGAAGCCCGGAGCGTATCCTGGTCACGGACAAATCCCTGCTCATTGACATTTTTCTGTGGATTACCGCAGCAGTG